>NZ_JASCPK010000140.1:0-15626 GCF_029959385.1 Pseudomonas sp. PS01303 | reverse complement strand
GGCAAGCCTTGCTCCTACAGATGAATCGCGGGTGCGCTTTTTGTAGGAGCAAGGCTTGCCCGCGAAGGGGCCTCTGAATGCTCACACCCAAATGGCATCCCAAAGCGAATAGTCGCCAATCTTCTTGACCAGTCCAGCACGCAGCGGGTTAGCAACGATGTATCGGGCAACCGCTTGAAGATCCTCCTCTCGCCTGATTGCTCTGTCATGAAAGCCTGACTGCCACAGGGTTCCCTCCATTTCAAGCAACCGATTCAAGCCAACCGTGGTGCGAGATTTTGTTCGCCCCATCAACGACGGTAGCGTCGAGTTTTGCAGCTCAATCAGCCAATGAATATGGTCAGGCATGACCACTCAGGCCAATGATTTCGCCAGTTGCTCTTGCTCTGCTTTCTGGAAAGCATTGACGGCCAGTCGGCCGGCCGCAAACGTAGAAAAAACCGGGCGACGGTTTCGGACTACTGCAGTCAGCAGTAAATCTGTCCTTCACCGGAATAGCGGCCGAGGCGCAGGCGGTGGGCGTGGCAAGGGCTTTTCATAAGCGATCCTCCTTGATCGTGAACTCTGCATTCACAGTAGATCGTTGGAGGAGGACTCGATGAAGAACAATTAATCGGGATGTTACTGAGGGCCTCTTCGCGGGCAAGCCTTGCTCCTACAGACCATGTCTCCTCTGTAGGAGCAAAGCTTGCTCGCGATAGCAATCTGATCAGCGCCGCAAAAACGCCTGATGTAACTCATCCAGCGTTTCAAAGTGATAAGCCGGCGCTTCAGCATTCAGCTCTTCAAAACTGCCAAACCCATAGCCCACTGCCGCCGCGTCCAGCCCATTGCTGCGTGCGCCAATCAGATCGTGCTTACGGTCGCCGATCATCAGCGTATTCGCCGGATCCAGCCCTTCTTCCTTCACCAGATGCGCAATCAGCTCAACCTTATTGGTGCGGGTGCCATCCAGTTCGCTGCCGTAGATCACTTTGAAGTGCCGGGCGAAATCAAAGTGTCAGGCGATCTCGCGGGCGAATATCCACGGCTTGGACGTCGCGATATACAGCTGCCGGCCTTGGCCACCGAGGGTTTCCAGCAACGGCGTAACGCCATCAAACACGCGGTTTTCATACAGACCGGTGACCTTGAAGCGCTCGCGATAGAAATTCACCGCCTCCCACGCTTTGGCTTCATCAAAATCGTAGAACTGCATGAATGCCTGCAACAGCGGAGGGCCGATGAAGTGTTCGAGCTTGGTCAGATCCGGCTCATCGATGCCAAGTTTGGCCAAGGCAAACTGAATGGAGCGGGTGATGCCTTCACGCGGGTCGGTGAGGGTGCCATCGAGGTCGAACAGTACGGTTTGGTAATGCATGGGAATTCCTGGGCAGTCGCCAATTCGATTCAGAGTGTGTCGTAGCCTTCGGCCAGATGCAGATCCTTGAGTTTCACGTAATTGGCCGCGCTGTAAGTGAAGAAGGCGCGTTCCTTGTCGCTCAGCGGGCGAACCTGTTTTACCGGGCTACCGACATAAAGGAAGCCGCTTTCCAGACGTTTGCCCGGCGGCACCAGGCTGCCGGCGCCGATGATCACGTCGTCTTCAACCACCGCGCCGTCCATGACGATGCTGCCCATGCCGATCAACACGCGGCTGCCGACGCTGCAGCCGTGCAGCATGACTTTGTGGGCGATGGTCACGTCGTCGCCGATCAGCAGCGGAAAGCCGTCAGGGTTGAACGGGCCGGCGTGGGTGATGTGCAACACGCAGCCGTCCTGCACGCTGGTGCGCGCACCGATGCGGATGCGGTGCATGTCGCCACGGATCACGGTCAGCGGCCAGACCGAGCTGTCTTCGCCAATTTCCACATCGCCGATCACCACCGCCGAGCGGTCGACAAACGCGCCTTTGCTCAGGCTGGGGGTGTGATTCTGGTACTTGCGAACGGACACGATAATTTCTCTCTCTGTCGCCGATAGCTGCGGTGAATGCCGATTGTAATTAAGATGGGGCAATGTTTCCCCAGCCAAGGTGCCAACCGTGAGCGTGAACAACCCTCTGCTGCAGTCCTACGACCTGCCACCGTTCTCCACGATCCGTGCCGAACACGTCCTGCCAGCCATTGAAACCATCCTGGCCGACAACCGCGCCGCCATCGCCGAAATCCTCAAGACTCAGGTTCAGAATCCAACCTGGGCCGGGCTTGTACTGGCGATGGACGAACTCAATGATCGCCTCGGCGCTGCCTGGAGTCCGGTCAGCCACCTTAACGCCGTGTGCAACAGCGCGGAATTGCGTGAAGCCTACGAGTCGTGCCTGCCGGCCTTGAGCGCCTACTCCACCGAGATGGGCCAGAACCGCGAGCTGTTCCAGGCGTTTGAAGCGCTGGCCAACAGCCCGGAAGCCGCCGGTTTCGACGTGGCGCAGAAGACTATTCTGGAACACGCTCTGCGTGACTTCCGTCTGTCGGGTATCGACCTGCCAGAAGCCGAACAGAAACGCTACGCCGAAGTGCAGAGCAAACTGTCCGAGCTGGGCAGCCGCTTCTCCAACCAACTGCTCGACGCCACTCAGGCGTGGACCAAGCACGTCAGCGACGAAGCCGCGCTCGCCGGCCTGACCGATTCGGCCAAGGCGCAAATGGCCGCCGCCGCTCACGCCAAAGGCCTCGACGGCTGGCTGATCACCCTGGAATTCCCGAGCTACTACGCGGTGATGACCTACGCGCAAGACCGTGCGCTGCGTGAAGAAGTCTACGCCGCCTACTGCACTCGCGCCTCGGATCAAGGCCCGAACGCCGGCCAGAACGATAATGGCCCGGTGATGGAAGAGATCCTCGATCTGCGTCAGGAACTGGCCAGGCTGCTGGGTTTCGCCAGCTTCTCCGAACTGAGCCTGGCCACGAAAATGGCTGAATCCAGCGATCAGGTACTGAGCTTCCTGCGCGATCTGGCCAAGCGCAGCAAACCGTTCGCCGCGCAGGATCTGCAACAGCTGCGCGCTTACGCCGCCGAACAGGGCTGCGCCGATCTGCAAAGCTGGGACAGCGGTTTCTATGGTGAAAAACTTCGCGAACAACGCTACAGCGTTGCTCAGGAAACCCTGCGCGCCTACTTTCCGATCGATAAAGTCCTGGGCGGTCTGTTCGCCATTGTTCAGCGCCTGTACGGCATCGAAATCGCCGAACAGAAAGGCTTCGACACCTGGCACCCGGACGTGCGCCTGTTCGAAATCAAGGAAAACGGCCAGCACGTCGGCCGCTTCTTCTTCGACCTCTATGCTCGCGCCAACAAGCGTGGCGGTGCATGGATGGACGGCGCCCGCGACCGTCGTCGCACCATCGACGGCGTACTGCAAAGCCCGGTGGCCAATCTGGTGTGCAACTTCACCCCGGCCGACAGCGGCAAGCCTGCGCTGCTGACCCACGATGAAGTGACCACGCTGTTCCACGAATTCGGCCATGGCCTGCATCACCTGCTGACCCGCGTTGATCACGCCGGTGTTTCCGGGATCAACGGTGTGGCGTGGGACGCGGTCGAGCTGCCAAGTCAGTTCATGGAAAACTGGTGCTGGGAGCCGGAAGGCCTCGCGCTGATTTCCGGTCACTACGAAAGCGGTGAGCCGCTGCCGCAGGATCTGCTGGAAAAAATGCTCGCGGCGAAAAACTTCCAGTCCGGCCTGATGATGGTGCGTCAGCTGGAATTCTCGCTGTTCGACTTCGAACTGCACGCCACCCACGGTGATGGCCGCAGCGTTGCGCAGGTACTCGAAGGTATCCGTGACGAGGTGTCGGTGATGCGTCCGCCGGCCTACAACCGCTTCCCGAACAGCTTCGCGCACATCTTCGCCGGCGGTTATGCAGCGGGCTACTACAGCTACAAGTGGGCTGAAGTATTGTCGGCCGATGCCTTCTCGAAATTCGAAGAAGACGGCGTGCTCAACGCAGAAACCGGTCGCGCCTTCCGCGAAGCGATTCTGGCGCGCGGCGGTTCGCAGGCACCGATGGTGCTGTTCGTCGACTTCCGTGGCCGTGAGCCGTCGATTGACGCACTGTTGCGCCACAGCGGCCTGAGTGAGGACGCGGCAGCATGAGTGAGGGGCCTGTGATTACCAAAAAACGCTTTATCGCCGGGGCGGTCTGCCCGGCGTGCAGCGAGCCGGACAAGTTGATGATGTGGAACGAAGACAGCGTGCCGCACCGAGAATGTGTGGCTTGCGGTTACTCCGACACGCTCAACGAGCAAGGGCTGTCGGTGCCGAAAGAACTGGGCACGCGGGTCAACACCAGCGCTATCAGCAAACCTGCGCCGGACAAAACCGTGCAAGCCGTACAGTTTTTCCCCAACCCGAAGCTGAAGAAAAAGCCTGACGAGCAACACTGACGTGTCACCCACCTTTCACCGTTTTGGCGGTGAAAGGTGGTAACTATGTACCGCCCTTCCCCCGCGCTTCCTGATTAGGCTGGCTCTTTCAGCCATCCTCAAGGAAGACGCCATGCCTGACTCCAATCCGCTATTACAACGCTGGACGCTGCCGCCGTGGTCGAGCGTGCGCGCTGAACATTTGGTGCCTGCGATCACAACGATTGTGGCCAACAACCAACTGATCATTGAACAAGTAATCGCCAGCCAGACCGAGCAGCCGAACTGGGACGATCTGATCCTCGCCGTCGATGACGCTGATGCCACATTGGCTGAAGCCATGGCGGTGATCGAATACCTGTCGATGGGCAAATCCGCCGATAGCGCGTGGGAAAAAGCCAGCGCGCAGTGCAGCCAGATCGCCGGGCAATACCGGACTGACACGTTGGCGAGCGTGCCGTTGTTCCGTACATTCCAACGCTTGGAAAACAGTGCGGTCGCAGTCCATTTCGATGCTTCACGCAAAGCGTCACTGGCCAAAATCCTGCGCAGGTTGCGCTTGTCCGGAGTTGAGTTACCGGCGGTGCAACAGGAGAAACTCGCCCGTTTGAATCGCGTCATCGGTCTGCTCGAACAGCTGTTCGCCAGTCAGATCGATCTCGCCAACGCTGCATGGACAAAACACATCACCGACGCCGCGCGGCTCGACGGTCTGAGCCCGCACAGCCAGGCGCAACTGGCACTCAAGGCCAGACAGGCCGGGCTCGACGGCTGGCTACTCACGCTGGATCAAAACACCTGCCACCAAATCATGACGTATGCGCGCGACCGCGCTTTGCGCGAGGAATATTTCATTGCCTGGACGACCCGCGCATCGGATCAAGGCCCGCAGGCGGATCAGTTCGATAACGAGCCGGTATTGAGTTTGCTGCTGACCCTGCGGCATGAGAAAGCCGAAATTCTCGGCTTCGATAACTACGCGCAACTGCGCCTCAACGATCGGATGGTCACCTCCACCGCGCAAGTCAGCGCCTTCCTGCAGCGACAAGTCGCGCAAGCCAAACCGCTGATGGAGCAAGAGTCGAAAACGCTGCAGGCGTTCGCCGATCAGCAGGGCTTTGGAACCATTCAGGCCTGGGATCAGGAATTCCTCGCCGAACGGTTACGGGTGCAGCAACTGGACGGCGCGCTGCAAGGCTTGCGGCAGTATTTCCCGCTGGACGCAACCGTGCAGCGGTTATGCCGGTTCAGCGAACATTTGTTCGGCATCACGATTCACGAGCAGCGCACGTTTGATCGCTGGCATGAGCATGTCCGCTTGTATGAAGTCAGCGAACATGGCCAAGTCATCGGGCATATCTACCTCGACCCTTACGCGGGCAAACACGCTGCGGACTATGCCTGGACGGGCACGGTGCGCAATCGGCGAATCGATGCCGAAGGTCGGGCGTCGACGCCGATCGCCGTGCTGTCCAGTAACTTCACCGCCCCCACGCCCGAACACCCGTGCCTGCTGTCGCATCAGGATTTGCGGGTGCTGTTCCATGAATTCGGGCATTGCCTGCAACACGTGCTGACGCGCTCACCGCATCACAATCTGTCGGGCATTTCCCAGTTCCCACGCGACACCGCGGAATTCGCCGGGCAGTTGTTTGAGCAATGGTGTTTGTCGCGAGAATTTATCTTATGGCTGGCGGCGCATCATCAAACCGCAGAGCGCCTGTCTGAAGCGCGCGTGAACACCGCGCTCACGGCTTTGAGCGCGCAATCCAGTCGAGCAACCGGGATGTTGCTGATGGGCGCTTTGTTCGATTTCGAGTTGCACCACCGCCACGGCGACGGCCGCAGCATTGCGCAGGTGTTCGATGGGGTGCAGCGCCAGTTTGCCGAACTGCAAATGCCGGACTACTGCCGGTTTGCCAACAGCTTCGACTATTTGGTCACCGGTTATGAAGCTTCGGTGTACGCCTATAAATGGTCGGGCGTGCTGGCGACCGAGGCGTTCAAACGCTTCGAGCACGACGGCGTGTTCAACCCGCAAACCGGCCGGGCGTTTCGCGAGGCATTTTTTTCCGGCGACTCGCCGACGTTGCTGAGTGCTCTGGAAAAATTTCTCGGGCGCCCCGTCAGCGCGGAGCTGTTTGAAACCGCGCCCGATCCAACCACTGTCACTTCAAATTGACCGACTGAAACCAGCTCTTCATCGAGCAAGTGGCGAACGCGCTGGTGCTGCAATCACCATTGGCCAGCGCGGTGCGCAGTTTGTCGGCATCGGCCTGCATCACGTAGCGCACGCTGTCGCGGAAATGCCCACTCTCGCCGAATCCGCCTTGGGTCATTTCGCTCAGCGCGTCTTCTTTGCTCCAGCCTTGCACAACCACACGGTACATCGCCGCCATCAATCCGGTGCGGTCGGAGCCGTGTTTGCAGTGCAGCAACACTGGGCCGTTGGCTTCGGCAGCTTGAATGGCGCGCAGGGTTTTCAGCACGTCAGCGTCGTCGACGTGGTTGGTGCGGTAAGGCAGTTGCACCTGATTGATGTCGGAGTCCGACAGCCAGTTCTGGTCGGATTCCGGCAAAAAGGTAATCACCGTGGCGACTTTGAGATTTTTCAGCAACGGCACCGCGCCACTATCGGGCAAGGCGCTGCGGTAGAGCGTCGGTGACATCTGAAACAGGTTGTATTGCACTTCAACCGGTTGCGCCCATTCAGTCGGGCGAACCGGGGTGGCGGCATCAGCCGGAGTCGGCATCCACTGCAACAGCGCTACAAGCGATAAACACAAAGCAGGAAACAAACGCACTCGGGACATGCTGAGCTGACCGTGTCGGAATTCTTCAGGAATAGGAGCCGTAGCTTCGATGTTGCGCGGTCAAAGCCCCGTGAGACGTTTGTCAAAGAAACGTGAATCCGCGTTGTTTCATCGATTTCATCCAAGAAATCCGGGCTTTTTTTCACTGAATCGGTTCATCCCGATGCTTAGCCTGCTACCATTTGTCACATGATGTTGCAGACGCTTTTCCTTCACCGGGTCTTCTCCCGGCCACGTCGCGACGAAAAATCCTCAAGCCGTTCGCAGAAACGGTTGACCACCATTGATGCCTGATGAGGTACACCTTCCATGTCTGATCAAGATCGAGACAACCCGCGGCGTGAGTTTTTGCGCAAATCCCTGACCCTGATTCCGGTCGTGACCCTCGCCGGCACCGGCCTGGGCAGCAGCGTCCTGCAAGCCGCGCCTGAAGCGGCGCCCGCTGCACCGGCCGCGCCAGCCAATCGCGCTGACGCCGAGGTGTATCAACCGAGCTATTTCACCGCCGAAGAATGGGCATTCATCAATGCCGCCGTCGCGCAGTTGATCCCCAACGATGCCCAAGGCCCGGGCGCGCTCGAAGCCGGTGTGCCGGAATACATCGATCGCCAAATGAACACGCCGTACGCCGCCGGTGCTCTTTGGTACATGCAAGGCCCGTTCAACGCCGACGCTGCGCCGGAAATGGGCTGGCAGAGCAAACTGGTGCCGAAAGAAATCTATCGCCTCGGCATCGCCGCCACGGATCAGTGGGCAAAATCCCTCAACGGTAAAGTATTTGCTGAGCAAGACAGCGCTACCCGAGAAGATTTGCTCAAGCAACTCGAAGCCGGCAAGCCGCAGTTCGATGCGGTTCCGGCGAAGATTTTCTTCAACCTGCTGCTGCAAAACACCAAGGAAGGCTTCTTCTGCGACCCGATCCACGGTGGCAATAAAGGCATGGTTGGCTGGACGATGATCGGTTTCCCCGGCGCCCGCGCCGATTTCATGGATTGGGTGGAACGCAACGAGCAATACCCCTTCCCGGCAGTGTCGATTCGCGGCGAGAGGGCGTAAGCATGGCAACGGTATTGAAGAAAGTAGACGCAGTCATCATCGGCTTCGGCTGGACTGGCGCGATCATGGCCAAGGAGCTGACCGAAGCGGGCCTCAACGTGCTGGCGCTGGAGCGCGGGCCGATGCAGGACACCTACCCCGACGGCAACTATCCACAGGTGATCGACGAACTCACCTACAGCGTGCGCAAAAAACTCTTTCAGGACATCTCCAAAGAGACCGTCACCATTCGCCACAGTGTTAACGACATCGCCCTGCCGAACCGCCAGTTGGGCGCGTTCCTGCCGGGCAACGGCGTCGGTGGCGCCGGCCTGCACTGGTCGGGCGTGCACTTCCGGGTCGATCCAATCGAGTTGCGCATGCGCAGCCACTACGAAGAGCGCTACGGCAAAAGCTTTATCCCCAAGGACATGACCATCCAGGACTTCGGCGTCAGCTACGAAGAGCTGGAGCCATTCTTCGATTACGCCGAAAAAGTCTTTGGCACCTCGGGTCAAGCGTGGACGGTGAAAGGCCAACTGGTCGGTCAGGGCAAGGGTGGCAACCCGTACGCGCCGGATCGCTCCAACCCGTTCCCGTTGGAAGCACAGAAGAATACGGTTTCCGCACAGCTGTTCGGCAAAGCGGCTACAGAAGTCGGTTACAAACCCTACAACCTGCCGTCCGCGAATACGTCGGGGCCGTACACCAACCCTTACGGCGCACAAATGGGCCCGTGCAACTTCTGCGGCTTTTGCAGCGGTTATGTTTGCTACATGTACTCCAAGGCGTCGCCGAACGTGAACATTTTGCCGGCGCTGAAGCCGCTGCCGAATTTCGAGTTGCGCGCCAACGCTCACGTGCTGCGGATCAACCTCGACAGCACCAAGAGCAAAGCCACCGGCGTCACTTACATCGACGCACAGGGTCGCGAAATGGAGCAACCGGCGGATCTGGTGATCCTCGGCGCGTTCCAGTTGCACAACGTACGTTTGATGCTGCTCTCCGGCATCGGCAAACCGTACGACCCGAAGACCGGTGAAGGCGTGATCGGGCGTAACTTCGCCTACCAGAACATGGCGACCATCAAGGCGTTCTTTGACAAGGACACCCACACCAACAACTTCATCGGCGCTGGCGGCAATGGCGTGGCGCTGGACGACTTCAACGCCGACAACTTCGACCACGGCCCGCACGGCTTCGTTGGCGGCTCGCCGATGTGGGTCAACCAGGCCGGCAGCCGACCGATCGCCGGCACCTCTAACCCGCCGGGCACGCCGGCCTGGGGCAGTGCGTGGAAACGCGCGACCGCCGATTACTACACCCACCAGGTGTCGATGGACGCCCACGGCGCGCATCAGTCCTACCGTGGCAACTACCTTGATCTCGACCCGGTGTACCGCGATGCCTACGGTTTACCGCTGCTGCGGATGACGTTCGACTGGCAGGAAAACGACATCAAGATGAACCGCTTCATGGTCGAAAAAATGGGCAAGGTCGCCGAAGCGATGGGCCCGAAAGCCATTGCGGTGATCGGCAAGCAAGTCGGCGATCACTTCAACACCGCCGCGTACCAGACCACCCACCTCAACGGTGGCGCGATCATGGGCACCGATCCGAAGAAGAGCGCGCTGAACCGCTACTTGCAGAGCTGGGACGTGCATAACGTCTTCGTTCCGGGCGCCTCGGCGTTCCCGCAAGGCCTGGGCTACAACCCGACCGGACTGGTTGCCGCACTGACCTACTGGTCGGCAAAAGCGATCCGCGAGCAGTACCTGAAAAACCCCGGCCCGCTGGTTCAGGCTTAAGGAGCGATGACCATGAAGAATTTCGTTATCGCGACCCTGGCGCTGCTCTGCAGTGCCTCAATCCATGCGACTGAGGTTGATCAAGCCTTGATCAAACAAGGCGAATACCTCGCCCGCGCCGGTGACTGCGTGGCTTGCCATACGGCCAAGGGCGGCAAGCCGTTCGCCGGTGGTCTGCCGATGGAAACGCCGATCGGCACGATTTACTCGACCAACATCACCCCGGATAAAACCGGCGTCGGTGAATACAGCTTCGAAGACTTCGATCAGGCCGTGCGCCATGGCGTCGCCAAAAACGGTAGTACGTTGTACCCGGCGATGCCGTATCCGTCCTACGCGCGTGTCAGCGAAACCGACATGCAGGCGCTGTACGCGTACTTTATGCACGGCGTCGAACCGGTCGCGCAGGAGAACAAGGCCAGCGACATTCCGTGGCCGTTGAGCATGCGTTGGCCCCTGATGGGCTGGCGCTGGATGTTTGCGCCGAAGGTCGAGGACTACAAAGCAACGAGTACCGACCCGGTGATCGACCGTGGCGCGTATCTGGTTGAAGGCCTCGGCCATTGCGGTGCCTGTCACACGCCACGGGCGCTGACCATGCAGGAAAAATCCTTGAGCGCAGCCGATGGCAGCAACTTCCTCGCCGGCAGTGCGCCGCTGGAAGGCTGGATCGCCAAGAGCCTGCGCGGCGATCACAAGGATGGCCTCGGCGGCTGGAGCGAAGAGCAACTGGTGCAATTCCTCAAAACCGGTCGCAGTGATCGCAGCGCGGTGTTCGGCGGCATGAGCGACGTGGTCACCCACAGCATGCAATACATGACCGACGCCGACCTGACCGCCATCGCTCGCTATCTCAAGTCGCTGCCGGCCAATGATCCTGCCGATCAGCCGCATCAGTACGAAGAGAAAGTCGCCAAAGCCTTGTGGAATGGCGACGACAGCCAGCGCGGTGCTTCGGTGTACATCGACAACTGCGCGGCCTGCCACCGCACTGACGGCCACGGTTACACGCGTGTGTTCCCGGCACTGGCGGGCAATCCGGTACTGCAATCGGAAGACCCGACTTCGCTGATTCACATCGTGCTCAAGGGCGGCACCCTGCCCGCGACGCACACCGCGCCTTCTACTTTCACCATGCCGGGTTTCGCCTGGCGTTTGTCGGATCAAGAAGTGGCAGACGTGGTGAGTTTTATTCGTGGGAGTTGGGGTAACAAGGGTTCGGCCGTGAATGCCGATGAAGTCGCCAAGTTGCGCAAAGGCGATTTGAGCCAGGCCACCATCGACACTCGTTGATGAGCCGACACTAAAAAACCCCTGCTTGAGCAATCAAGCAGGGGTTTTTTTATAAATATGAAAACTATCTTAGTTACGGATTGATGATACTTGCATAGGCTTTTGCGAGCGCCGCCAGTTTGGCTTTGTCTGCATCGCCAATCACACCGTCGCGATCCACATCTTGATTGAGACGGTCAATAGTAAAGGTCTTGCCGCCGTCTTTAGAGGTTGCGGTGACCATGATCGAATCAACCAGCAATTCGCTTTCGGTCGAAGTTTGCGCGTCCCACGCCAACTCCTTGCGCGCCAGTTGCATGGAAACCAGTGTATTAGGCTCCGAAGGGCCAGGTTGCATCAGTTGCAGAAAAACACCGCGAGCATTGAAAAACGACATAACTAAATCCTTTTATTTAATAAGTTTTGAACACGACCAAAGACTACAAATTCAAGACTCGAATAACCAGCCGATAGTTGTTTCGCTAGTTTGCACATAACAACTTACTTATTGTCGACAATAGCCGAAGCGCAGCATTTCTTGCCGGCCAGCCAAACGGTAGTGGCCAAAAACCGGCGAATGCGATTACTGTATGGATATACAGAACAAAGGATCCGACTGATGTCCATCGCCCTGCCCCCACGTGGCCGCGGAACCGCGACCAACCCGCACAACCGCTTCGCGCCGAGCCGTTCGGTAGCTGAGGACGACGGCTGGTATCAGGAAGTGCCCGAAACACAGAACACCGAGGTGATGATCGAAACCGCGAAAACCATCATCACCCGTAACACATCGCCCGACCTGCCCTTCGATCGCTCGATCAATCCCTACCGAGGCTGCGAACACGGCTGCATTTATTGCTACGCGCGACCCAGTCACGCCTATTGGGACATGTCGCCGGGGCTGGATTTCGAGACCAAGCTGATCGCCAAGACCAACGCCGCGCAAGTGCTGGAAGAACAGCTGAGCAAGCGCGGTTATCAATGTGCGCCGATCAATCTGGGCTCCAACACCGATCCGTATCAGCCGATCGAACGCGAGCACAAAATCACCCGGCAGACCCTCGAAGTGCTGCTGCGCTACCGGCATCCGGTGACCATCGTCACCAAGGGTTCGCTGATTCTTCGCGATCTCGATCTGCTGACTGAATTGGCGCAGCAGCGGCTGGTGGCGGTGATGATCAGCCTGACCACGCTGGACGATGAACTCAAACGCATCCTCGAGCCTCGCGCCGCTGCGCCGAAAGCGCGGTTGCGGGCGATTCGGGTGATGCGCGAAGCAGGGATTCCGGTCGGCGTGCTGTGTTCGCCGATGATTCCGATGATCAACGACAGCGAAATCGAAAACCTGCTCAATGAGGCGCACGCCGTTGGTGCGCAAAGCGCTGCCTACATGATGTTGCGCTTACCGCTGGAAGTGGCGCCGCTGTTCGAAGAATGGCTGGCCGCGCACTATCCGCAACGCGCTGCGCATGTGCTGAGCCTGATCCGCCAGAGCCGTGGCGGCGAGCTCTACGACAGCCGTTTCGGCGCCCGCATGCGTGGCGAAGGGCCGTTTGCCGACCTGCTCGCACAACGCTTTGCCAAAGCCATCAAACGGCTTGGCCTCAATCATCGCGAAGGCTATAACCTTGATTGCACCGCCTTCTGTCCGCCGGGTCGCCAGATGTCGTTGATTTAGCGACAATTGACGCTGGGTTGAGGGGTTGGAATCCTTCTGTCGAAATTACCCAGTCACATTTTTTGTGACCTGGAACACACGTTCTAGAGCGGTTGATTCAGTTTCAGTTAAGTTTCGGCGGCTACCTTGTTCATCGAGTGACTGACCGGTCTGGATGACCGCGATAGTTTTAAACAGCCACTGGCTTCATACCGGAATACCGGGGAAGATTCCCTGAATCCGTCAAAGAGGATGAATCATGAGTGATAAGGATAAACAGCCGCTGGCTGCGTCGGCGCCGTCCCCAGAAGCGGAATCCGCCGATGCAGCGCTGCGCCAGATCGTAGATGGCTTTTTGCATTTTCATCATGAGATTTTTCCGCAGCAGGAAGAACTCTTCAAGAAACTCGCCACGGCCCAGGCGCCGAAAGCGATGTTCATCACCTGCGCCGACTCGCGCATCGTCCCCGAGCTGATTACGCACAGTTCGCCCGGCGATCTGTTCGTGACCCGTAACGTCGGCAACGTGGTTCCGCCTTACGGCCAGATGAACGGCGGCGTTTCCACCGCGATCGAATACGCGGTACTGGCACTCGGCGTGCAGCACATCATCATCTGCGGCCACTCCGATTGCGGCGCCATGCGTGCGGTGCTCAACCCGGACAGCCTGGAAAAAATGCCGACGGTCAAAGCCTGGTTGCGTCACGCTGAAGTCGCAAAAACCATGGTGCATGAAAACTGTAACTGCGCCGACGAAAAAGAAAGCATGCCGATCCTCACCGAGGAAAACGTCATCGCCCAACTGCAGCACTTGCGTACCCATCCTTCGGTAGCCTCGCGCATGGCGAACGGTCATCTGTTCATCCATGGCTGGGTTTACGACATCGAAACCAGCGAAATCAAAGCTTACGACGCGGATCAGGGACGCTTCCTGCCGCTCGACGGCAGCCATCCGATTCCGGTGGCGACGCCCAAAGCGCGCTTCTAAATCTTCCAAAACATCTGTGTGGTTTGACGCCGGTCGCTGATTCAGCGGCCCGGCCTTGCCATGCCTGAAGAAAACGTCGGGAGAATCGCCATGCGTGCGGCTCAATTGAAAGCGGTGTTGCCACGGGAGCTGCTCGCTTCCGTGGTTGTGTTTCTGGTCGCTCTGCCGCTGTGCATGGGCATTGCGATTGCGTCAGGGTTGCCGCCGGCAAAGGGTTTGATCACCGGGATCATCGGTGGTTTGGTGGTCGGTTGGCTGGCGGGTTCGCCGTTGCAGGTCAGTGGGCCGGCGGCGGGTCTGGCGGTGTTGGTCTTTGAGCTGGTGCGCCAGCACGGCATCGAGATGCTCGGGCCGATTCTGTTGCTCGCCGGTTTTCTGCAACTGGTGGCCGGGCGCTTGAAGCTCGGTTGCTGGTTTCGGGTAACGGCGCCAGCGGTGGTCTACGGGATGCTGGCGGGGATTGGCGTGTTGATCGTGCTGTCGCAGGTGCATGTGATGCTCGATGCGTCACCGAAACCTTCCGGGCTGGATAACCTCGCCGCATTCCCGGCGGCGGTGGCGCAGGCCGTGCCGTCGTTCGGCTGGCAGGCCGGGTTGCTCGGGCTGTCGACGATTGCAGTGATGTGGTTGTGGGAAAAATTCCGCCCACATTCGCTGCGGTTTATTCCCGGCGCGCTGCTCGGCGTGGGTTTGGCGACGGGTGCCAGCCTGTTGCTGGCCTTGCAGGTGAAACGCGTTGAGGTGCCGGCGAATCTCGCGGAAGCCATCGACTGGTTGAAGCCGACAGATCTGCTCAGCCTGGCTGATCCGACGCTGTTGATCGCGGCGTTCGCCGTAGCCTTTATTGCCAGCGCCGAAACCCTGTTGTCCGCTGCTGCGGTGGATCGCATGCACAGTGGCGTGCGTTCGGATTTCGACCGTGAACTGTCGGCGCAAGGGGTCGGCAATATGCTCTGCGGTCTGGTTGGCGCACTACCGATGACCGGGGTGATCGTGCGCAGTTCGGCCAACGTCCAGGCCGGGGCGACCACGCGTTATTCGACGATTTTCCATGGATTGTGGCTGCTGGCGTTCGTGCTGTTGCTGTCGAGCGTGCTGCAAAGCATTCCGGTGGCGAGTCTGGCCGGTGTGCTGGTGTATACCGGTTTCAAACTGGTCGACCTGAAAGCCTTTCGCGGTTTGAGCCGTTATGGGCGGATGCCGATGTTCACCTATGCCGCGACGGCGCTGGCGATCATCTTCACCGACCTGCTGACCGGTGTGCTGCTGGGTTTCGGTCTGACGTTGTTGAAGCTGGCGTTCAAAGCCTCGCGGTTGAAGATCAGCCTGATCGATCTGCCGCAGGACGGAGAGATGGAATTGCGTCTGATCGGCGCGGCGACCTTCCTCAAAGTGCCGGCGCTGACTCAGGTGCTCAACAGTATTCCGGCAGGCGTGACGGTGCATGTGCCGCTCAATAATCTGAGCTACATCGACCATTCGTGTCTGGAGTTGCTGGAGGAATGGGGCCGGGCGAATGCGGCGAAGGGGTCAAAGCTGTTGATTGAGTCGCGCGGGTTGAAGCGCAGGCTTGAAGGGCGGATTCGCACCACCACCGGCATCGGTGCAGCCGGCTAAACCTCCCGGTCGAACTCAACCCCTGTAGGAGCTGCCGCAGGCTGCGATCTTTTGATCTTGATTGTAAAAAACAAGATCAAAAGATCGCAGCC
>NZ_JASCPK010000013.1:0-72209 GCF_029959385.1 Pseudomonas sp. PS01303 | reverse complement strand
GCTGCTATCTTTTGATCTTTAGAACCAGGATCAAAAGATCGCAGCCTGCGGCAGCTCCTACAAAAGCCCTCTGGCGTGCGCTATGGTGCTGGGACAGTTCGCTAACGTGAGTCCTCATGCGCTTTCTTGCCCGCACCCATCCTCGCCTGTCCGCCGCCGCACTGGTCGGTCTTGCTACCGGACTTCTGGCCCCCGCCGACTCCATTGTCAGTAAAATTTTAATCGGCTGGAACGCCGGGGTCTGGACCTACCTGATTCTGATGTTCTGGCTGACGGTTCGGGCCAAGGCACCTGACGTGCAACGCATCGCCGAAGTCGAAGACGAGAACGCCGCACTGGTGTTATTCGTCGTCTGCATCGCCGCCATGGCCAGCCTTGCCACCATCACCTTCGAACTGGCAGGCAGCAAGGATCTGGAAACCAATCGCAAATTGATTCACTACGCCTTCACCGCGCTAACGGTGATCGGTTCGTGGCTGCTGATCGGGGTGATTTTCTGTGTGCATTACGCGCGCCTGTATTACACCTGCAAAGACAAAGAGCCGGCGCTGCGCTTCGCCGAAGGGTTGACCACGCCCAATTATTGGGATTTTTTGTACTTTTCCTTCACCATCGGCGTCGCGGTACAAACGTCTGACGTGGGCGTGGCGACCCGGCAACTGCGCAAGATCGTGCTGTTGCAATCGTTGCTCGGATTTGTGTTCAACACGGCGATTCTGGGTTTCTCGATCAACATTGCTGCCGGCCTGTTCGGTTGAGCGCTGCACAAATGTTCTAGGCGACTCGCCAACAGCAGCGCTAAATTGCCCGAAACTTTGCCCGACAGGTGCGGCATGGACTCTCAAAACTGGATCGATCTGGCCCAGGATGCCGACACCGGCATCGAGACCCTGCGCGCGCATTTCAAGGGCCATGCCTACGATCCGCATTGGCATGACAGCTATCTGGTCGGCATCACCGAACAAGGCGTGCAGCAATTCAACTGTCGGCGTACGAAGCACCAGAGCACGCCGGGCAAAGTGTTTCTGCTGGAGCCGGGCGATATCCATGACGGCGACGCGCCTACCGAGGGCGGCTTCACCTATCGCATGCTGTATCTGGATCCGGCGTGGATCGAACGCGAACTTGGCGCCCTGTTCGAAGATGCTCCGCTCAATAGCCAACTGAGTGTCGCCAATACCTTGATCACCGATCCGCAACTGATGCAGGCCACGCAAATGGCCTTTCAGACGCTGCACCGTGGCGAACTGAAAATCGTCCGCCAGACTGCGCTGGACAATCTGCTCGGCCAACTCACCCGCCATTTGCACTGGCGCACGCGTTACGGCGCGGATCCACGCTTGCCGTTGGTGGCGCAAAAGGCTCGCGACTATTTGCATGCCCATGCGCATCAGGACATTGGCCTGGAGCAAGTTGCCGCCGCGACCGGCGTTGACCGCTTTCGCCTGACCCGCGCCTTCAAGGCTGCGTATGGACTGGCGCCCCACGCCTATCTGGTGCAACTGCGCCTGGCGAAGGCACGGCGCCTGCTAGCCAGCGGCGAACAACCGGCTGCGGTGGCGGTGGAACTGGGTTTTTCTGATCAAAGCCATCTCGGTCGCTGGTTCGTTCGCGCTTACGGCCTGACCCCGGCGATGTATCGCAATCGCTGCTCAAATCTTCCAGACATGGCAGCGGGCAAGCACTGAAGATCGGCTTATCGATCTTCAACGGAGTTTGCCTGCGATGCTCTCTACTTTCCCGACGTTACTGCCGTTTCTGCTGTTCGCGTTTGTCGCCTCGATTACCCCAGGCCCGACTAATATTCTGGTGCTGAGCAACAGCGCCCGTTACGGTCTCGTTGCCGCATTGCCAATCATTTTCGGCGCCTGCGCGGCGGCGGCGTTGCTGGTGTTGGTGGTCGGCAGTGGCGCCGGCTCGGCGTTGACGGAATTACCCGGCGTACAAAAAGCCATGCAATGGATTGGCGTCGCTTGGCTGAGTTACCTGGCCTGGCAGATATTTCGTGCGCCCGCCGTCGAACTGAATACACAACAAACAGGGGCTCGATTAGGGCTGGCGGGAGCGGCCAGTTTGCAATTGATCAATCCGAAGACCTGGATGATGGCATTGGCCGTGGTCAGCGTTTTTGCCGACAACGGTGAAGCCCGATTGGCGCATGTGGTGATCCTGTCACTGGTGTTTTTCCTGATCTCACTTCCTTGTTTGGGCATGTGGGCGCTGCTCGGCGCCGGCTCTGCGCAATGGTTGCGCTCACCGCGCGCGTTGCAACGGTTCAACCGTTTAATGGCGGTTCTGCTGCTCTGTTCGGCATGGCTGAGCGTGTTGATTTAAGCGCCGCTCGTCGGTGCTCATACTCCGCGCGGCGATCATTTACTTGACGGACGATTTGATTCTGGTGTTTCCTGAAACCGGTTTCAGCGCCTCTCACAGCGACTGAACCTATAAATCCAATAACAAGGTTTCAGACCGTGAACGACTTTTCCGCCGCCCAGCGCAGCCGCGTGACCATGCTTGACGTTGCCGAGCGCGCTGGTGTTTCCAAGGCCAGTGTCTCGCGCTTCATCGGCGAAGATCGCGCCCTGCTCTCCGATGCCATTGCCCTGCGCATCGAACAGGCAATCGACGAACTCGGCTATCGCCCGAATCAAATGGCACGCGGCCTGAAACGTGGACGCACACGTCTGATCGGCATGCTGGTTGCCGATATCCGCAATCCTTATTCAATTGCCGTGATGCACGGGGTGGAAACCGCCTGCCGTGCGCACGGCTACAGCCTGGTGGTGTGCAACACCGACCGCGATGACGAGCAGGAACGCCAGCACCTCGCGCTGCTGCGCTCGTACAACATCGAAGGCTTGATCGTGAACACCCTGGGTCATCATCGCGACGAATTGCACGAACTGCACCGTGAAATGCCGATGGTGCTGGTGGATCGCAAAGTCGATGGGCTCGACAGCGACATGGTCGGGTTGAACAACCCGCACGCCGTGGAAATGGCCCTCACCCACCTTGAGCAACGCGGCTATCAAGAGGTGCTGCTGGTGACTGAGCCCTACGACGGCACCAGTTCGCGGATTGAACGAGTCAGCAGTTTTCAGCAACAGATCGCCCAGCGCTCGAAGCTGACTGGCGCGGTATTGGAAACCTCCGACGACCTTGCCGCTGAATTCCAAACCTTTATGAAAACATCTTCTGCCGGCCCTAAAGCGCTGTTCTGCGCCAATGGCGTGGCGGCGTTGGCCAGCACCCGCGCGTTGAAGGAAATCGGCTGCCGCTTGTTTGAGGATGTCGGGCTGATCGCGCTGGATGATCTGGATTGGTATCCATTGGTGGGCAGCGGAATTACCGCACTGGCCCAGCCCACTGAAGAGATTGGTGCGCGGGCGTTTGAGTGTTTGCTCAAGCGCTTGCGTGGGGATGATGCGGCGGCGCGGGTGCTGGATTTTGCGCCGGTGTTAGTTGAGCGTGGGTCTACCTATGGGGACGGTGGTGTTTGATCTGACGTCTTCGCGAGCAAGCTCAGCTCCTACAAAAGCGGGCTGTATCCCCCGTAGGAGTAAAGCTTGCTCGCGAAGAGGCCCTATAAAACACCACAAAACCACCTGATATTTTTTTGAACAAAAATGAAACCGGTTTCAGAGGTCAATAACAATGAATAAACCCGCCGTTTCCATCAGCCTGTCCAGCTACGGTGCCGAACTCGTGCGCCAGCGCGGACAAGACTTTTTCATCGACGTTCTGGCCGCCGCTGGTGCCGATCGCATCGAATGGCGCGAGGAATTGCTCACCCGCGAAGTCCCCGCGCAACTTGCCGAAGCCACTCAGGTTCTAGGCCTGCAAAGCATCTATTCCTCGCCGACCGAACTGTGGCTCGCCGGCCACGCGCAGCCCAACCCGGAGCTGATCAACGCGTTGCAACACGCCGAAGCGTTCGGTTCGAAATGGCTGAAGGTCTCCCTCGGCTACTTCACCGACACCAACGACCTGCAAGCCTTGGCCCAGCGTCTGCAACAGAGTCCGGTACAACTGCTGGTCGAGAACGATCAAACCCTGCACGGCGGTCGCATCGAGCCGTTTCAACGTTTTTTCACCGCCGTCGAACAGCACAACCTGCCGATCAAGATGACCTTCGACATCGGCAACTGGCAGTGGCAAGACCAGTCCGCCGCCAGCGCCGCGCGTCTGCTCGGGCGCCACGTCGGTTACGTGCATTGCAAAGCCGTGGCCCGCCGCGCCGACGGCAAACTGGTCGCCGTGCCGCCCGCCGCCACCGACCTGCACGTGTGGGAACAACTGCTGCGGCACATGGCCCAAGGCGTTATGCGCGCCGCCGAATACCCGCTGCAAGGCGAAGACCTGGTGCAACTGACCACTGAACACGTCGCCGCTCTCGCCCGCCTCGGCCAATCCCGTCTGGAGCCTGCTCATGTCTGAGATCGATATTCTCTCGTTCGGCGAAACCATGGCGATGCTGGTCGCCGAGCAGAGCGGTGATCTGGCCACCGTTGAACAGTTTCACAAGCGCATTGCCGGCGCCGACAGTAACGTCGCCATCGGCCTGTCGCGGCTGGGTTTCAACGTCGCGTGGCTGAGCCGTGTCGGCAGTGATTCGCTCGGTCGCTTCGTGGTGCAGACGCTGGCCAATGAAGGGCTGGATTGCAGCCATGTCGCGGTCGATCCGCAACACCCGACCGGGTTTCAGTTCAAGTCGCGCAGTGACGATGGCAGCGATCCGCAGGTCGAGTACTTCCGTCGCGGTTCGGCGGCCAGTCACTTATCGCCGCGTTCGATCAACGAAACGCTGCTCAGTGCCCGCCATCTGCACGCCACCGGCATTCCGCCAGCGCTGTCCGCCACGGCACGGGAAATGTCCTTCGAACTGATGACGCGCATGCGCAATGCCGGGCGCAGCGTGTCGTTCGATCCCAATTTGCGCCCAAGCCTGTGGGCCAGCGAGCGCGAGATGATCAGCGAGATCAACCGCCTCGCCGCACTCGCCCACTGGGTGCTGCCGGGGTTGAGCGAAGGCCGTTTGCTCACCGGGTTTGATGATCCGGCGGACATTGCCGCGTTCTATCTCGATCAGGGTGCAGAAGCCGTGGCGATCAAACTCGGCCCGCAGGGTGCCTATTACCGCACGCAGCAGACTCAGGGTTTTGTCGACGGTGTGCCGGTGGCGCAGGTGGTCGATACGGTCGGCGCCGGTGACGGTTTTGCGGTCGGGATGATCAGCGCTTTGCTCGAGCATCAGAGTTTTGCCGAGGCGGTGCAGCGGGCGAACTGGATTGGCAGTCGAGCGGTGCAGAGTCGCGGGGATATGGAGGGTTTGCCGACTCGCCTTGAATTATCCGTTGAATTTGAAACCGCTAATCGCGAGCAAGCTTTGCTCCTACAAGGGTAATGCGTGCGTTCGCCTTTGTAGGAGCAGAGCTTGCTCGCGAAGGCGTCGGTTGACTCACCACACATTTTGATCCGTTACCTGCTGCGACAAAAACAACAAGCTCAGGAGCAACGCCATGAAAACCGCAACCCTCGCCGCCCGCCGCTGGTGGTACATCATGCCCATCGTGTTCATCACCTACAGCCTGGCGTACCTCGATCGCGCCAACTACGGTTTCGCCGCTGCTTCGGGCATGGCCGCTGACTTGATGATTACCCCGGGCCTGTCCTCGCTACTCGGTGCACTGTTCTTCCTCGGCTACTTTTTCTTCCAGGTGCCGGGCGCGATCTACGCGCAAAAACACAGCGTGAAGAAGCTGATTTTCGTCAGCCTGATCCTCTGGGGCGGCTTCGCCACGTTGACCGGTGTGGTCTCCAACGCTTACTGGCTGATCGTCATCCGCTTCATGCTCGGCGTGGTCGAAGCCGCCGTCATGCCGGCGATGCTGGTCTACCTGTGCCACTGGTTCACCCGCGCCGAACGCTCGCGCGCCAACACCTTTCTGATCCTCGGCAACCCGGTGACCATGCTGTGGATGTCGGTGGTGTCGGGCTATCTGGTGCAGCATTTCAGCTGGCGCTGGATGTTCATCATCGAAGGTCTGACGGCGGTGCTTTGGGCATTTATCTGGTGGCGTCTGGCCGATGATCGTCCGTCCCAGGCCAAGTGGCTCAGCGACGAGGAAAAGCACGATCTGGAAAGCGCCCTCGCCGCCGAACAGGTTGGCATCAAAGCGGTGAAAAACTACGCCGAAGCGTTCCGTTCGCCAAAAGTCATCATTCTCGCGCTGCAGTTTTTCTGCTGGAGCATTGGCGTTTACGGCTTCGTATTGTGGCTGCCGTCGATCCTCAAGGCTGGCGCAGAAATGGACATGATCGAGGCCGGCTGGCTGTCGGCGCTGCCATATCTGGCCGCGGTGATCGGCATGCTGGTGGTGTCGTGGGGCTCGGACAAACTGCAAAAGCGCAAACGCTTCGTCTGGCCGCCGCTGCTGATTGCCTCCATTGCGTTCTACGGTTCCTACGCCTTGGGCGCGGAACATTTCTGGTGGTCGTACACGTTGCTGGTGATCGCCGGCGCCTGCATGTACGCGCCTTACGGGCCGTTCTTCGCAATCGTTCCGGAGATTCTGCCGGCCAATGTCGCGGGCGGCGCGATGGCGTTGATCAACAGCATGGGTGCGCTCGGCTCTTTCGGCGGCTCGTACCTGGTCGGTTACCTGAACAGCTCCACCGGTTCGCCCGGCGCCTCGTATTTGTTGATGAGCGGCGCGTTGCTGCTGTCGGTGGTGCTGACGATTTTCCTCAAGCCCGGCGCCAGTGATCGCGTCGTCGCCAAAGCCGTGGCCACTCGCGCCGTGCCGGCTCATTCCTGAAGAGATTTCTGCCATGAAAAAACACGTCGTATTGTACAAAAAACTGTCGCCCGCGCTGATGGCGCGCCTGCAAGAGCAGTGCGAAGTGACGCTGATCAACAGCCTCGATGCTGACGGCCTCATGCAATTGCGTGACGCCCTGCCCCGTGCCCAGGGTTTGCTCGGCGCCAGTCTGAAACTGGATGCGGCGCTGCTTGATCTGGCGCCGCAACTGGAGGCCATCGCCAGTGTTTCGGTGGGCGTCGACAACTACGACATCGATTACCTGAGCCAACGAAAGATCCTGCTGACCAACACCCCGGATGTCCTCACCGAAACCACTGCCGACACCGGTTTTGCCCTGATCCTCGCCGCTGCTCGCCGTGTGGTGGAACTGGCGAACATGGTGCGCGGTGGTCAATGGAGTCGCAACATCGGCCCGGCGCATTTCGGCACCGATGTGCACGGCAAGACGCTGGGGATTATCGGCATGGGCCGCATCGGTGAAGCGTTGGCGCAGCGCGGGCATTTCGGTTTTGGCATGCCGGTGATCTATCACAGCAATTCGCGTAAACCGGCGGTTGAGGCGCGATTTGCTGCGCAGTATCGAAGCCTTGAAGACTTGTTGCAGCAAGCCGATTTCATTTGCCTGACCTTGCCGCTGACGGCGCAGACCGAAGGCTTGATCGGTGCTGAACAGTTTGCGTTGATGCGGCCAGAGAGCATTTTCATCAACATCTCGCGGGGCAAGGTGGTTGATGAGACGGCGATGATTGATGCGCTGCGCAACAACCGCATTCGTGCGGCGGGGCTGGATGTGTTTGAGCGTGAGCCGCTCAATCATGATTCGCCGTTGTTGCAGCTCAGTAATGTGGTGGCAACGCCGCACATGGGTTCAGCCACGCATGAGACGCGCGAAGCGATGGCGCGGTGTGCGGTGGAGAATCTGCTGGCGGCATTGGCTGGGCAGAGACCGGCGAATCTGGTGAATCCGTCGGCTTGGCAGGGCTGAGGTTTTGTAGCGCTTTCAAGGCCGCCTTCGCGAGCAAGCTCTGCTCCTACAAAAGCAGATCAGCATTGCACCTGTAGGAGCAAAGCTTGCTCGCGAAGAGGCCGGTGAAAGCAACACATATCCATCAGGCACTGCGCACCTGTAAAAGCTGCGCCGCACACAGCGCAATCCGCGCACAAGCATCCGCCAGTTTCACCCGATCGACCACCAACCCAATGCGAATATGCCCCGCCGCACTCGGCCCGAACGCTTCACCGGCCAACACCGACACCCCATAACCCTCCAGCAACTGCGAAGCAAACGCCTGCGCGCCCAACCCGGTCTGGCGCACATCGACCATCACAAACATCCCGCCATCCGGCCGGATCGGGTGCAAGCCAGGGCAACCGCGCAAGCGATCGCAGACCAGATCCCGGCGCAAGCGATACTCCTCACGCATCTGCGTGACCTCCGGCAAATCCGTCGCCAACGCCACTTCTGCCGCTTTCTGCACAAAGTCCGGCAGCCCGAACAACATGCTCAACGACAGGTTGACCAAGTGCTCGGCCAACGATTTCGGCCCGATTGTCCAACCGATGCGCCACCCGGTCATCGCATGGGATTTCGACAGACTATTGATCGTCGCCGTGCGCTCAGCCATGCCCGGTAAACTCGCCGGGCTGACGTGCTCGCCTTCATAGAGCAGATCGCTGTAAACCTCGTCGCTGATCAACCACAGATCATGACGAATACACAGCGCCGCCAGTTCCTGCCAGATCAGCAATGACAGGCTCGCGCCGCTGGGATTGTTCGGACTGTTGAGCAACATGGCGCGGGTTTTCGGCGTAATGCGCGCGGCGACATCGGCAGGATCCACGCGAAAACCATTCTCCGGCCGCACCGGCACCGGCACTACTTTCGCCCCGCAAGCACCGAACACCCCTTCGTAAGTCACGTACATCGGCTCAGCGACAATCACCTCGTCGCCGGGATCCAGCAAACATTGCGCCACCGAATACACTGCACATTGTGCACCCGGCATGACGATCACATTGTCAGCATCGACGGCCTGACCACTGCGCCGCCGATGCCGCTCGGCAATCAACTTGCGCAACGCCGTAAGGCCACGTACTTCGGAATAATGCGTGTCGCCGGCCAACAAACTGTCGATGGCACCGTGAATGATCGGCAACGGCGTATCGAAATCCGGATCGCCCACACTCAACAACAAAACATCGACCCCCTCGGCGCGTAGCTCCAGCGCGCGGTCGTGAATCTGCCAGGCAGCGGCTCCTTCCCCGGCGATTCGTTGGGTCAAGGCTGAATAGCGCATGTACGTCTCCTGATGGCGCGGATTCCAGCCTTCACCCTATCTCAAATCACAAAACGCGCCAGCGCCAGAAAGCATTAACTCGCCCAAAAACGTTTCAATATGATTGATTTTGATAATGGGCAACACCTGTCAACTCTGACAGTAGACGCGTTGCGACTTTCATCGGTTATATAGGCGTGCAAAATCCAACCCATTGCATGTGTTGAAAGGGAATAACGACATGTCAGTTTCAGATAAAGAAATACAGTACTTTGCGCCTCCAATTATTGAAGGAGCTCTCGGCAACATTCCTGATGGCCAAGAGAATCTATTGCCCATCCAACAGCTGGCCTACCCTCTGAGCATTACGATAGTGGAAGCTCCAATAGAACCTCCGCCTCCGCCCGGCAGACCTGTTGAATTAAGGGCATTGGTTGGTTTGAGGGGGACTGCTTTGGCCTACGCCGGAAGCCACTTCACCACTACGCCGGTTCAACTTCCTATCGCTTCCGAAATTCACCAGAATTACTTTGATGCCGAAGGCATTTACGAGGTTCGCGTCCAAGTGATCTTCGGTGGCAATCCGTCAGATTCGAATCCTGCTTTTTTCACAGTAGACAAAACACCGCCGAATTATGGTAGTCCGGCCGCCTCACCCGTTGTTCCAGATGAAGTAATTCGTGATGGAATCACCACCGACTATCTAGATAAAAACCAAGACAAGGTCATTATCTACATTCGGCAGTACTTGGATCAGCGACCGGGTGATGTCATTGAGCTTTATTTCGGCAGCTTCGACGATCCTGTTTCAACGGCAAAGGTCAATGATGCAACCTCGGATACGTTTATCGAATTGAAGGGCGACGTTGCCCGCAAATTAGGTAACGGCAACTGGCCGGTTTTTTATACGTTAAAGGATCGTGCCGGCAATGTAAGCACACAATCCAGGAGCAAAACCATCAGCGTTAAATTGACCTGAATGCAGAACTCGAACTGAGAAAACTGAAGCACTCCTGTGTTTCAGTTTTTTAATTGCGCAGTCACGCGATCAAATCACAAAACGCGCCACCATCGCATTCAAATCCACCGCCAGACGCGACAGCTCATGCGTCGCAGCGCTGGTCTGGTTGGCCCCGGCTGCAGATTGCGTGGCCAGGTCGCGGATGTTGACCAGGTTGCGATCGACTTCGCGCGAGACTTGCGCCTGTTCTTCCGAGGCGCTGGCGATGACCAGATTGCGTTCGTTGATTTGATGGATCGACTGGGTGATCTGCTCGAGCGCCACACCGGCGGCGCGGGCCATTTCCAGGGTGGATTGGGTACGCTGGTTGCTTTGCTGCATCGACGAGACCGCTTCACCGGTGCCGTTCTGGATACCGGCGACCATTTTTTCAATTTCCTGGGTCGACTGCGCGGTGCGATGGGCCAAGGCGCGGACTTCATCGGCCACCACGGCAAAACCACGACCGGCCTCACCGGCACGGGCGGCTTCGATGGCGGCGTTGAGCGCGAGCAGGTTGGTCTGTTCGGCGATGGCGCGGATCACGTCGAGCACTTTGCCGATGTCGCGTCCTTGCGTGGCCAGGCCTTCGATCATGTGCGCGGTGTTCTGCACGTCGTGGGTCATGGTCTGAATCGCGTCGACGGTTTTCACCACTTGATCGCGACCTTCGCGGGCGGCTTGGGTTGACTGGTTTGAGGCTTCGGAGGTCGAGACGGCGTTGCGCGCGACTTCTTCGACGGCGGCGGTCATCTCGTTGACGGCGGTGGCGGCTTGTTCGATTTCGTTGTTTTGCTGTTGCAGGCCACGGGAGGCTTCTTCGGTGACCGCGCTGAGTTCTTCGGCGGCCGCGCCCAGTTGCGTGGCGGATCCGGCGATCTGTTCGATGGTTTTGCGCAGGTTGGTCTGCATCGACGCCAGTGCCTGAAGCAAACGTGCCGGTTCGTCGTTGCCGTCGACTTCGATGGTTTTGCTCAGGTTGCCGTCGGCAATGGTTTGCGCCGCGAGCACGGCGCGATTCAACGGAGTGACGATGCTGCGGGTCAGCAACAGCGCCAGCAACACTGTGGCAAGGGAGGCAACCACCGCGACGATAATGATGCCGGTGATGGCGCTGTCATAATGTTCACCAGCCTGACTGGACGCAGTTTTCGCGTCAGTGGCGTTGATTGCGATCAGCTTGTTGAGCTGTTCGCCCATCTGGTCGGTGCCGTCCTTGATCCGCGTGTTGATCAGGGTGCGCATCTCATCGACCTTGTCCTGACGCGAGAGCTCCATCATCTCATTTTGCGCTTGCATGTAATTGTCGAGCGTCGCGGCGAACGCCTTGTACTGCGCGAGTTCTTCGCCGCCGGCCGGCAATGCGGCATAGCTGGCCTGAGCGCTGCGAACCTTGTCGACGAGCACGCCGATTCGCGTTTGCGCTTCTTGCAAACTCGCCGGCTCACGATTGACTAACACCCGAAACGACAAAATGCGCAGGCGCAGGACGTTCTCGGTTACAACACCGAGATAACCGACGCTGGGCAGTTGGTTGGTGTCCATGTCGATGGAGGCTTGGCGGATGGTGGTCATGCGATTGACGGCGAACACGCCGAGCACGATCACCAACAAAGCGATAAAAGCAAAACCGAGGAAAGCACGCGGGGCGATGTTCATGTTACGCAAGGACATAGTTGGACTCTCGGATGATAGAAGCGACGAGCGTCCATGCCCTGATCACTGGCCCGTGGGGGTGGGCTTCAGTCCGGCGTCACTGTTTTAGAATGCTTGTGCTCGCCTGATTGCTGTATCGGCCAGGCTTGAGGAAGGTTGCGGGTAAAGCGCAAATATTTTTCAGGGTGTTACAGCAATGAAACACCAACGCAACCCCTGTGGCGAGGGGATTTATCCCCGTTGGGCTGCGAAGCGGCCCCCAGCAATCTGTCAGGTAAACCGCGCGTACAGGTATTGCGACTGCTGCGCAGCCGAACGGGGATAAATCCCCTCGCCACAGGGGTTCTCTTTGCGGTTTAGAAATTACGGTGAGCCATCTGCCAGACGCGCGCGATATCGGTCGCGCGTTCACGCAGCAAACGCGGCGCTTCGGCGCACGCTTGCTCCAGCGTCATCGGGCCGCTGGTCACGGCAAATGCGGCATCGATGCCGTGACCGTAGAGTTCCTGATAGCCCTCGCCCAAGGTGCCAGCGATCACGATCACCGGTACGCTGTGCTGCTTGGCAATCCGCGCCACGCCAAACGGGGTTTTGCCGCGCAAGGTCTGCGCATCGAAACGCCCTTCCCCGGTGATCACCAGATCCGCACCTTTCACTGCTTCGGCGAGACCAACCAGTTCGGCCACCACTTCAACGCCAGCCTGAAACTGTGCGCCAAGAAACGCCTTGGCGGCGAAACCCAGTCCACCCGCTGCGCCGCTGCCCGGCTCATCACGAACGTCTTTGCCCAACGCCTGCGCGCACAATTCGGCGAAATGGCCGAGGGCCAGATCCAGTTGCTGAACCTGCGCCGGTGAAGCACCTTTCTGCGGGCCGAAAATCGCCGAGGCACCGTGCGGGCCGCACAGCGGATTGTTCACGTCGGCGGCAATGTCGAAACGCACTGCGGCCAAACGCGGATCAAGGTCACTCAAATCCAGTCGCGCCAGTTGCGCCAAAGCCAAACCGCCCGGCACCAATGCTTGTCCTTGCGAATTGAGCAATTTCACGCCGAGTGCCTGCATCGCCCCGGCACCCGCGTCATTGGTCGCACTGCCACCAATCGCCAGAATTACCCGTTGCGCGCCGGCATCCAGCGCCGCACGAATCAATTCACCGGTGCCGAACGTGCTGCTGATGCACGCATCGCGCTGCCCCGGCGGCACCAGTTGCAAACCACTGGCCTCGGCCATTTCGATAATCGCGGTGTGGTTATGCGGCAACCAGCCCCACGCCGCCTCAACCGGCGCGCCCAACGGGCCACGCACGCGGGTGCGGCGCAGTTCGCCTTCGCAGGCCGCGAGAATCGACTCGACCGTGCCTTCGCCACCGTCGGCCATCGGGCATTTCACCAAAGTGGCTTGCGGCCAGACTTGCGCCAGGCCAAGGGCAATGGCTTCGGCAACGCCTTGGGCACTCAGGCTGTCCTTGAACGAATCGGGGGCGATGACGATTTTCATGCGAATTCTCCAGTTCCAATGCCCCTCATGCTGCCAGTCGGCATGCGCATTGACGCCTGTCCGCTGC
Source organism: Pseudomonas sp. PS01303 (assembly GCF_029959385.1). Lineage (NCBI taxonomy): Bacteria > Pseudomonadati > Pseudomonadota > Gammaproteobacteria > Pseudomonadales > Pseudomonadaceae > Pseudomonas > Pseudomonas sp. PS01303. Next base: position 58,887 of record NZ_JASCPK010000013.1, on the reverse strand, counting down.
ACAAGTGGCGCGGGCGTTTATTGTTCATTTTCACAAAAGACTTTGTGGTGAATGTCCCGCCGCCATCGCGAGCAGGCTCACTCCTACAGGGGAATGCATTTCAAATGTAGGAGTGAGCCTGCTCGCGATGGCGCATTCGAAAACCCCGAATTAACCAAGGTCAGTCTGCGGCAACAGCTGCACCCCAAGATAAAGCGCCAACATCCCATCCAGCCGCAGCGGATCAACCCCACTGAGCTCGGCAATCCGCTCCATTCGATATCGCAGACTATTGCGATGAATCCCCAGCGCATCCGCACAGGCCTGACTCTGGCCGTCGTGCTCGCACCAACTGCGCAGCGTCGCCAATAACTGGCCGTTAGCGTCCTTGGCGATGACCTTGCGCAGTGGCTTGAGCAGTTCATCCAGCGCATCATCGTTGCGGTGCCGCCACAACATCACCGGCAGTCGATAACGATTGAGCGTCAGCAAACGCGAGTGCGGCAACACCTCGCGACCATAAGCCAGCAAATCTCCCACGCGACGATAACAACGCCGCAACCCGCCAAGGCCGTCCGCCTGCCCACCGACCGCAATGCGCAACACCTTCCAGCCGAGGCCATCGAGTTTCTCCAGCAAACGATCGTGCTCGACGTTCTGGCTCGCCGGCCGACACCACAGCAACGAAGTCTTCGCCGAACTCACGCACCAACTGTCCGGATAGCGCGAGGTCAGCCACGCGCTCAGCGCCTCGACTGTTTGCCCTGGCCCGTGCTCCAGACCCAGTTCAAACAGGTACGGTATCCGCGTCAATTGCGGCTTGAGCCCTAGTTGCTGCGCTTCATCGACCAGACGCGGCGAATCGCCCGCCTCACTCAACAGCAACGCCAGCAGATCATCACAACGCTGACGCCGCCATTGCTGCTCGGCCTGCTGATTGCGCTGGCCGACGAGCATTTCCGCGGTCATGCGCACCAATTCGGCGTAGGTGCGCAGCAATTCCGGCTCGCCGGTGATGCCGAGCACGCCGATCAAACGCTGATCGAGTAGCAGCGGCAGGTTGATCCCCGGCTGCACGCCCTTGAGATGCACCGCCGTCTGCGCATCGATTTCGACCACGCGACCGTTGGCCAACACCAGTTGCGCACCCTCGTGACGAGTGTTGATGCGCTCCGGTTCGCCACTGCCCAGAATCAGACCCTGGCTGTCCATGACATTGACGTTGTAGGGCAAAATGGCCATGGCCCGGTCGACGATGTCCTGGGCAAGGTCGTGATCGAGTTCGAACATAACGGCGGCAATCCTTATTTCTGGCACTGACAGTTGTTCAGCCGCACAGGGTCTGGCGGCAAACCCTGTGCTCAGGCACAAAGACAATCCGGCCACAGGTGACCGAGACTCTCGGGGCGATCAACGTTAACCTGTGCATCGCAAAAAATCATAATAAAGAGAGAGCCGCTATGTCGCACAGCGCCGCAGCTACCCAGACCAAAGACGACGATAAAAATGCCGTTTATAAACGCATCACCCTGCGTTTAATCCCCTTCATCTTCATCTGCTACTTGTTCAACTACCTCGACCGGGTCAACGTTGGATTTGCCAAACTGCAGATGCTCGACGCACTGAAATTCAGCGAAACCGTATACGGCCTCGGTGCCGGTATTTTCTTCATCGGCTACGTGCTGTGCGGCGTGCCGAGCAACCTGGCGCTGACCAAGTTCGGTCCGCGGCGCTGGATTGCGGTGATGATGATCACATGGGGCACGCTGTCGACCTGCCTGTTGTTCGTCACCACACCTACCGAGTTCTACACCCTGCGCCTGTTTACCGGTGCGGCCGAAGCCGGGTTCTTCCCGAGCGTCGTGCTGTATCTCTCGCAGTGGTTCCCGACGTTCCGTCGCGGCCGGATCATGGCGCTGTTCATGTCGGCGATCCCGGTTTCCGGTTTGCTCGGCAGCCCGTTCTCCGGCTGGATTCTCAACCACTTCGCCGCCGGCCAAGGTGGTCTGGCCGGCTGGCAGTGGATGTTCCTGCTGCAAGGCATTCCAACCGTGGTGCTCGGCTTGCTGGCGTACTTCCTGCTGAGCGACAGCTTCGCCAACGCCAAGTGGCTGACCCCGCATGAGCGCGCAGTGCTTGAGGCGGATCAGGCTGAAGATCTGGCGAACAAGCCGAAGACCACGTCCGACTCGTTGCTCGCAGTGTTCAAGAACCCGGCGATCTGGGCGTTTGGCCTGATCTACTTCTGCATCCAGAGCGGCGTATACGCGATCAACTTCTGGCTGCCGTCGATCATCAAAAACCTTGGCTTCAGCGATAACCTGGTGATTGGCTGGTTAAGTGCGATCCCGTATCTGCTGGCAGCGGTATTTATGCTGGTAGTCGGCCGCTCGGCGGACTTGCGCAAAGAACGTCGCTGGCACTTGGTGGTGCCAATGCTGATGGGCGCAATCGGTCTGGTGATTGCGGTGAATTTCGCGGCTAACCCGGCGATTGCGATTCTTGGCCTGACCATTGCGACCATGGGCGCGCTGACCGGTTTGCCGATGTTCTGGCCGGTGCCGACGGCGATGCTGAGCGCAGGTGCTGCTGCCGGTGGTCTGGCGTTGATCAACTCGATGGGGCAAATGGCTGGGTTCCTCAGCCCGTACCTGGTGGGTTGGGTCAAGGACAGCACCGGTTCGACCGATGCGGCGTTGTATCTGCTGGCGGGTGTGATTGTCGGCGGAAGTTTGCTGGCGCTGCGGATGACGCGGACGTTGCGGGCTTAAATAACAGCAAAAGTCAAAAGATCGCAGCCTGCGGCAGCTCCTACCTTAATACGTTTCCTGTAGGAGCTGCCGCAGGCTGCGATCTTTTTGCGTTTAACGAGCACAACAATTCACTTTGCCCCGCACCACGCTTCTGGTATTTGATTAACGCTTTCCCACCGATAAAAGGATGTCGGCATGAGCTATCGCACACTGGGTCACTCGGGGTTAAAGGTGTCCACCCTCACCCTCGGCACGATGATGTTTGGCGAACAAACCAGCGCCGAAGATTCGTTGCGCATCATCGACAAGGCCTGGGATCAGGGCATCAACTTCATCGACACCGCCGACGTTTACACCCAGGGCCGTTCGGAAGAAATCGTCGGCGAAGCGATTGCCCGTCATCGCCATGACTGGGTGCTGGCGACCAAGGTCGGTTTCGGCCCGGTGGACGGCGTGCCGAACCGCAGCGGTTTGAGCCGCAAACATATTTTCAATGGAATTGATGCGAGCCTGACGCGGCTCGGCACCGACTACCTCGACATCTATTACCTGCACCGCGAAGACCACAACACGCCGCTGGAAGTGACCGTTTCAGCGATTGGCGACCTGATTCGTCAGGGCAAGATTCGCTACTGGGGCCTGTCGAATTACCGTGGCTGGCGGATTGCCGAGGTGATCCGCATCGCCGACCAACTCGGCGTCGATCGCCCTGTGATCAGCCAACCACTGTACAACATCGTCAATCGCCAAGCCGAAACCGAGCAGATCACTGCCGCGCAAACTTACGGCCTCGGCGTGGTGCCTTACAGCCCGCTCGCCCGTGGCGTGCTCAGCGGCAAGTACGCGCCGGACGTAACGCCAGACGCCAACAGCCGCGCCGGGCGTCAGGACAAACGCATTCTGGAAACCGAATGGCGCGTGGAGTCGTTGCGTATTGCTCAACAAATTCAGCAGTACACAGAACAGCGTGGCGTCGGCATGGTTGAGTTTGCGATTGCCTGGGTGTTGAACAACAGTGCGGTGACCTCGGCGATTGTCGGGCCTCGGACTGAAGAGCAATGGGATGCGTACACCAAGGCGCAGGCGGTGAAGATTACGGCCGAGGATGAAGCATTTATCGATTCGCTGGTGACACCGGGACATGCGTCGACGCCGGGCTTCAACGATGTGAGCCATTTTGTGTCTGGCCGTAAACCCCACACAACCTGACGTCCCCGTGCAGGAGCTGCCGCAGGCTGCGATCTTTTGATCTTTAAAAAGCAAAATCAAAAGATCGCAGCCTTCGGCAGCTTCTACAATTGCTCATCTGTATGTGTTGAAAATAATGACCATCCGGCCAATATTCAGCACAAAAACCACGTATCCTTCGCGCCCCGTTTGATCACCCACCCGCGAGGACAGTTTGTCTAAAGGTATCGCTTTATCGGTTTCGGCCTCGGTGCTGTTTGCCGTCATGTATTACTACACCTCGCTGCTCACCCCGTTGAGTGGCGTGGAAATCTTTGGCTGGCGGATGCTGCTCACTGTGCCGTGCATGACCGTGTTCATGCTGGTGTCCGGGGAATGGCGGCGGGTGCTGGAGCTGGTTCGGCTGATGGCCGCGAAGCCAAAGTTGATCGCCGGCCTGATCGTCTCGGCCGCCCTGCTCGGCGTGCAACTGTGGCTGTTCATGTGGGCGCCGCTCAACGGCTACAGCCTCGATGTCTCGCTGGGCTACTTCCTGCTGCCGCTGGCGATGGTGCTGACCGGGCGGATTGCCTACGGCGAAAGTCTGTCGTACCTGCAAAAGATTGCGGTGTTCTTCGCCAGTCTCGGCGTGTTGAACGAGTTGTATCAGGTCGGCGGATTTTCCTGGGCGACGCTGGTGGTCGTGATCGGCTATCCGCTGTACTTCGTGCTGCGCAAATACCTGAAAACCGATCACCTCGGTGGTTTGTGGGTCGACATGACGCTCATGCTGCCAATTGCCTACTGGTTTGTGCAGGGTGGCGAGCAAGGTTTCGGCGTGTTCGATCAATACCCGGGGCTGATGTGGCTGATTCCGCTGCTCGGTTTGATCAGTGCGTCGGCGTTGGTGGTGTACATCATTGCCAGCCGTTTGCTGCCGTTCAGTCTGTTTGGATTGTTGAGTTACGTTGAGCCGGTGTTGTTGCTCGGCGTGGCGTTGTTGCTGGGTGAGAGCATCAAGTCGGGGGAATGGCTGACGTACATTCCGATCTGGCTGGCGGTGATTGTGCTGGTGTTCGAAGGCTTTAAACACCTGATGCGTCAACGCCGTCCTTAAAAGCAAAAGATCGCAGCCTTCGGCAGCTCCTACATTTGGAATGCATTTTCCCTGTAGGAGCTGCCGAAGGCTCGGGCCGCGATCGGACGATCTTTTGATCTTAAAAAAATCCCGGCTCTGCATCTCTGCAGGCCGGGATTTTTCATATCGTCAGCGGATTACTCAGTCGCAAGCACGCCACGACGCACCTGGTCACGCTCGATCGATTCGAACAGCGCCTTGAAGTTACCTTCGCCGAAACCATCATCGCCTTTACGCTGGATGAATTCGAAGAACACCGGGCCCATCAGGGTTTCCGAGAAGATCTGCAGCAGCAGACGCTTGTCGCCCGACTCGGACGAACCGTCCAGCAGGATGCCGCGCGATTGTAGTTCATCGACTGGCTCGCCGTGGTTTGGCAGGCGGCCTTCGAGCATTTCGTAATAGGTTTCCGGCGGCGCAGTCATGAAACGCATGCCGATTTTCTTCAGGCGATCCCAGGTTTCCACGAGGTTATCGCTGAGGAACGCCACGTGCTGAATGCCCTCGCCGTTGAACTGCATCAGGAACTCTTCGATCTGGCCGGCGCCCTTGGACGACTCTTCGTTCAGCGGAATGCGGATCATGCCGTCCGGCGCGGTCATCGCTTTCGAGGTGAGGCCGGTGTATTCGCCTTTGATGTCGAAGTAACGGATCTCACGGAAGTTGAACAGCTTCTCGTAGAAGTTCGCCCAGTAAGCCATGCGACCGCGATACACGTTGTGCGTCAGGTGATCGATGATCTTCAGGCCAGCGCCCACCGGGTTGCGGTCAACGCCTTCGATAAACACGAAGTCGATGTCATAGATCGAGCTGCCTTCGCCAAAACGGTCGATCAGGTACAGCGGCGCGCCGCCGATGCCTTTGATCGCCGGCAGGTTCAGCTCCATCGGGCCGGTTTCGATGTGGATCGGCTGAGCGCCGAGTTCCAATGCGCGGTTGTAGGCTTTTTGCGAGTCTTTAACGCGGAACGCCATGCCGCAAACGGACGGGCCGTGCTCGGCCGCGAAGTACGAAGCAACGCTGTTGGGTTCGTTGTTGAGGATCAGGTTGATCGCGCCCTGACGGTACAGGTGCACGTTCTTCGAGCGGTGGGTGGCGACTTTGGTGAAGCCCATGATCTCGAAGATCGGCTCCAGCGTGCCCGGCACCGGCGATGCGAGCTCGATGAATTCAAAGCCCATCAGGCCCATTGGGTTTTCGTATAAGTCTGTCATGGTGACGCCTCATCATTTCTTATCAATTAACCAGGGTTATTTGTCAGTCATGCGAGGTCGGTGGGTGGCGCACAGGAGATGCCGCGCACACTGCGGGCGAGGAAGTCACCGTAGATCAGTTGAAACCCGAATATCTTCATTGTCGACCCAAGGCTCTTGCGGGCGAGGCTTCTGCTGCCAGAAGACGATTATTATTGTATGCGTAACCCGATTCTACACAGCGTAAATGGGCTTGTCTGCCCTCCCTATAAAATCCGCTTTTTTGCGCCCGGCGCAAGGGGTTTGTTGCACAGGTTGATCGGGCTCAACCTTGCGCGGCACCGGGGCCGAACAGCGCCGGCCCTGTTGATTCGCCGTGTCGGGCCGACGGAAAAGAGCCGCAGATGCCGTATCATTGCTGCCCCTTGATGCTCACCGAAGCGTTTGTTCGACGCTGGCGTGGTTTTTACCCAATTGGCAACACATATGCATCACCGATGAGCGGCGCAAGCGCGATCCGCCATCTATCATCCCTTCTGCCTGATCTCTTTTTCGGCGGCGCACGGTTGCCCGGCCTACATTCAAGAGCTCCACTTTTACGCGACAGGAAGCGCCCATGCCGTTAACCGTCAGACCCCGCCGCAAACGCAGCACGCGCCTTATCGTGACGCTGCTCAGCGGTTTGCTTCCCGTGATTCTGGGCAGCGTGATTCTTTACATGCAGGCCGAACGAACGTTGCAACAGAGCACGGCGCACACGGCCGAAGAAGCGTTGCGTCAGTTTGACCTGATGCTCGATAACACTGCGCAAGCGGCGCGACAGCTGCTGCCATTGGCCGGGCAACCGTGCAAGTCGGTCACGCTGGCGTTGCGCGAGCAAGTCACCCGTCGACCTTTCGTGCGCTCCACCAATCTGGTGTGGGACGACAATCTTTATTGCAGTTCGCTGTTCGGTGAGTTCAGTGAACCCGTCAATGCGGGCGATTACGCGCAAGGCAAATTGTGGTTGATGAATGGCAACCCGGTGACGCCCAACACCGCCCTGCTGATTTATCGCCTCAGTGAAGGACGCGGCGGCGCCTTGACCACCCTCGACGGTTATCACTTGAGCAATGTGCTGCGCCTCATTGGTCGGGACACTTTGTTGTTGCTGCAAGTCGGCGATAACTGGCTGTCCGCCGACGGCAAAACCCATCAGGGCGCACTGCCCTCGCTGCCGGTCGCGCAAAGCATGCGTGACTCATCGCATTATGCGTTCAGCGTCAGTGCCGGATTCCCCGAAGGTGAAACCTGGCGGTACATGAGCGATGAATATCCACCGTTGTTCAGTCTGCTGATCTTTTTCGGCGTGGTGTCTGGCGCGATTGGCCACATCGTGCAGAAGCGCTCGACCTCGCCGAGCCACGAAATGTTACGTGCGCTGGAGGCCGGTGAGTTCATTCCGTACTTTCAACCGGTGGTGTATGGCGACAGTAAAAAATGGACCGGCACTGAGGTGCTCATGCGCTGGAACCATCCCAAAGAGGGGCTGGTGCGGCCTGATCTGTTCATTCCGTTCGCCGAGCATTCCGGACTGATCGTGCCGATGACCCGCGCGCTAATGCAGCAGACTGCCGCCCTCCTCGGCCCTTTGTCGTCGACGTTTGTCGCGCCATTTCACATTGGCATCAACATCACCGCCAATCATTGCCAGGATCTGGAACTGGTCGAGGATTGCCGCGAGTTTCTTTCGGCATTCACGGCGGGCAGCATCACGCTCGTGCTTGAGTTGACCGAGCGCGAACTGATCGAGCCCACCGATATCACTCGTCAGCTGTTCGAGCAATTGCACACCCTCGGCGTGAAAATCGCCATTGATGACTTCGGTACCGGGCACTCGAGCCTCGGTTACCTGCGCAAATTCAATGTCGACTACCTGAAGATCGATCAGAGCTTCGTCGCCATGATCGGTATTGATGCGCTGTCGCGGCATATTCTCGATTTCATCATCGAACTCTCTGCCAAGCTCGATCTGGGTATTGTTGCCGAAGGCGTCGAAACGCAAGCGCAGGCCGATTACCTGACCGCACATAACGTTAACTTCCAGCAGGGTTATCTGTACGGCAAACCGATGCCGGCTGCCGATTTCATTAGTGCATTAACTCATCATTAACTAAATGGGCTTAAGCCGGGTGCGCCGACCGCGCGCACCAAATTGATACAAAAGATCGCTGTTGTTACATGAAGACAACAACAGGATTTACTCTTGACGCATTAACAACTACAATTTTTGTTGCCTGTGCAGAATTGGCAGGTGAGCCATTATCACCGAGTCGCTACAAGGCTCTTGGCTTATAGCTTTGTTTGCGGTTGGTATCAGCCAAATACATTATTGGAGTAAAGATATTGTCCAGACTCGCTGAATTTCGTGCAGCTGAAAAGGCCCTTCAGGAACAGCTCAAGCAGCTGGAATCGCTGAAGAACGATGCCGGGCTCAAGAAAGAAATCGAATTCGAAGAAAAGCTCCAGGGGCTGATGAAAACCTACGGCAAAGGCCTGAAGGACATCATCTCCATTCTCGATCCGAACCCGTCAAAATCCGGCCTGCAAACATCCGCAGCCCCTAAGACCCGCCGTGCACGCGTGGTCAAGGTTTATCAGAACCCGCACACCGGCGAACTGATCGAGACCAAGGGCGGCAACCACCGCGGCCTGAAAGCCTGGAAAGAACAATACGGTGCAGCCACCGTTGATTCCTGGTTGCGCGGTTAATCTCACGCCAACACAAAAGCCCTGCAGAAGCAGGGCTTTTTTTTTGACGATATCTAACAAATGCAACGAATGTCGCCAAGCAAGTTGCGATTGACGTGTAACGCGCACGAGTCATTTGCATCTATTGTTTCTTGGCTGAATGTTGCGAACGCTGCCGGAATTAAACTTTCGGCTTAATGCCTTTGGGTATCTAGCACAGAACGGCGAATTAAAGTTTCAGGCTGTTTCGAGCCGCCGCTATTTCCTCAGCGCTTGCCTTATAAACCTCAGCCTGCCCCGCGTAAGAAAGAACATAAGCCTTGTCCGCACCGACCGCCGCGACCAAAGTTTGCGACAGCACATGACGACCGTTTTCAGTCACCGTACAAGTCGTTTCAAGTGCACTCAACGAGCCAAGATTCGCTGGATGCACGCGGTTGCAAACACTTTGATAGCCGCTCTGAAAAAAGTCCTTCTGTATCGACTTGCGCATTTCCAGCAACACGCCTTGCAGATTGACCTGATGACCGCTCTCGACTGGCGTCATGGTCAGCTCCATCACCATCACCTGATTGCCGTCGGCGTCATTTTTGACTGCGCGCTGACGTGAAACCTGCGGCGCGGCGTCCGTCAGCGTTTGCACCTCCCAGCCCGCGGGCCAAGTGATGCTCGGCGCATCGGCCAATGCTGCAGCGCTGATCAAGGCTACGCCGAAGAAAACCAACAGGGATTTGCACGGTCGGATCATTACCAAAGGCACTCAAAAGTTGAACCACAAAGTCTGAGGCCCGCCCGCACACAGGGCAAGCCCGCGCTTTGGGTTTGGCGATGCCGTTTGGCATGCGTATCATTGCGCCCATTCACTCGCCCATTGTTATTGGAGGGCCCATGAGCCTGCACGAACTGAACACTTTCCCCGGCGTCACCGCCGCGCCAGACAGCGCAACCCGCAACTTCGTTTTTAACCACACCATGCTGCGCGTGAAAGACATCACCAAGTCTTTGGATTTCTACACCCGCGTTTTGGGTTTCTCGCTGGTTGAAAAGCGCGATTTCCCGGAAGCCGAGTTCAGCCTGTACTTCCTCGCACTGGTCGATAAAGCCCAGATCCCGGCCGACGCTGCTGCTCGCACCGAGTGGATGAAGTCGATTCCAGGCATTCTGGAGCTGACCCACAACCACGGCACTGAAAACGATGCCGACTTCGCTTACCACAACGGCAACACCGATCCGCGTGGCTTTGGCCACATCTGCATTTCGGTGCCGGATATCGTCGCTGCTTGTGCACGGTTTGAAGAGCTGGGTTGTGATTTCCAGAAACGTTTGACCGATGGCCGCATGAAGAGCCTGGCGTTTATCAAGGATCCGGATGGCTACTGGGTTGAGATCATTCAGCCTGCGCCGATGTAACTGACAGCACAAAACCTCTGTAGGAGTGAGCCTGCTCGCGATAGCGATGTATCAGTCAATAGAATACTGAATGCACCACCGTTATCGCGAGCAGGCTCACTCCTACAATTGAATTTGTGCCAGGCACAAAAAACCCGTGATCGCTCACGGGTTTTTTATTATCAGCGCTGAAAGCTTACGCCGGCGCCGAAGTCCGGATCAGGTGATCAAACGCGCTCAGCGAAGCCTTCGCGCCCTCGCCCACCGCAATAACGATCTGCCTGTACGGCACAGTCGTCACGTCACCCGCTGCAAAGATTCCCGGAATCGAAGTCTCACCACGGTTATCGACAATGATCTCGCCACGCGGCGACAGCTCGATGGTGCCTTTGAGCCAATCAGTGTTCGGCAACAATCCGATCTGCACAAAGATCCCTTCCAGCTCGACCGTGCGCAGTTCATCACTGTTGCGATCCTTGTAGCGCAAGCCGTTGACCTTCTGCCCGTCGCCCGTCACTTCAGTGGTTTGCGCACTGGTGATCACGGTGACGTTCTTCAGGCTGTGCAATTTGCGCTGCAATACCGCATCGGCGCGCAGTTGCACATCAAATTCGAGCAGCGTGACGTGAGCAACGATACCGGCCAGGTCGATAGCTGCTTCAACGCCGGAATTACCGCCGCCAATCACCGCGACACGCTTGCCTTTGAACAGCGGGCCGTCGCAGTGCGGGCAGTACGCTACGCCTTTGTTGCGGTAATCCTGCTCACCGGGCACGTTCATTTCACGCCACCGCGCACCGGTCGCCAGAATCACGCTCTTGGCTTTGAGGGTCGCGCCGCTGGCGAAGTGGACTTCATGCAGCTCGCCGTTTTTGCCAGGGATCAGCTTGTCGGCACGCTGCAGGTTCATGATGTCGACGTCGTATTGTTTGACATGTTCTTCCAGCGCCGTGGCCAGTTTCGGCCCTTCGGTTTCCTGTACGGAAATGAAGTTCTCGATGGCCATGGTGTCGAGCACCTGCCCGCCGAAGCGCTCAGCGGCGACGCCAGTGCGGATGCCTTTACGAGCGGCATAAATCGCTGCCGAAGCACCGGCCGGGCCACCGCCGACGACCAACACATCAAACGCTTCTTTGGCGCTGATTTTTTCGGCCTGACGTTCAATGGCGCCGGTGTCGAGTTTGGCGAGAATCTCCTCCAGGCCCATGCGGCCCTGGCCGAAGTTTTCGCCGTTCAAGTAGATGCTCGGCACGGCCATGATCTTGCGATCGTTGACTTCATCCTGGAACAACGCGCCGTCGATGGCGACGTGGCGGATGTTCGGGTTGAGCACGGCCATCAGGTTCAGCGCCTGAACAACGTCCGGGCAGTTCTGGCAGGACAGCGAGAAGTAAGTCTCGAAGCTGAACTCGCCTTTAAGCGAGCGAATCTGCTCGATCACTTCGACGCTGGCCTTCGATGGATGGCCGCCGACTTGCAGCAGGGCCAGCACCAGCGAAGTGAATTCGTGGCCCATCGGGATGCCGGCGAAACGCAGACTGATGTCGGCGCCCGGGCGGTTGATCGAAAACGATGGCTTGCGTGGATCGTCACCGCTGTCGATCAAAGTAATCTGGCTCGAAAGACTGGCGACGTCTTTCAGCAGTTCCAGCATTTCACGGGATTTCGCACCGTCGTCGAGGGAAGCAACGATCTCGATCGGCTGGGTGACCCGTTCCAGGTACGATTTCAACTGGGCTTTAAGATTGGCGTCCAACATACGGGCGATTTCCTTTATTTGAGGCGAAAAAAAGCCCGAGCGAATCTCGCCCGGGCATTTTTTTGGGCGGTGCAGCGTACTTAAGAAGGTGCGGCGTACCGCCCTGAGTTGCGTGTCACAGACTTAGATCTTGCCGACCAGGTCCAGGGACGGAGCCAGAGTGGCCTCGCCTTCTTTCCACTTGGCTGGGCAAACTTCGCCTGGGTGAGCAGCAACGTACTGAGCAGCCTTGATTTTGCGCAGCAGCTCGGAAGCGTCACGGCCAACGCCGCCATCGTTCAGTTCAACGATTTTGATCTGGCCTTCAGGGTTGATCACGAAGGTGCCACGGTCAGCCAGGCCAACTTCTTCGATCAGCACGTCGAAGTTGCGGGAGATGGCGTGGGTCGGGTCGCCGATCATGGTGTATTCGATTTTGCCGATGGCTGGCGAAGTGTTGTGCCAGGCAGCGTGGGCAAAGTGGGTGTCGGTGGAAACGCTGTAGATTTCTACGCCGAGTTTCTGGAAGGCAGCGTAGTTGTCCGCCAGGTCTTCCAGCTCGGTTGGGCAAACGAAGGTGAAGTCGGCTGGGTAGAAGAACACGACCGACCACTTGCCCTTCAGGTCAGCGTCCGACACTTGAACGAAGTCGCCGTTTTTGAACGCGGTAGCTTTGAACGGTTTTACTTGGCTGTTGATGATAGGCATTGATGACTCTCCGTCAGGGTTGTGAATTCGATGGGAGAATCCTAACCACTCGCTCGACGGATGGCTCATTGGCAAACCTGATGCTGCTGATATGTTTTGGCTATTAGGCAACTGTATTAATAGAAGAAATGGATATCTAGGCGGGCACGTCGGTAATCCGCGCCATTCCTTGAAACGGGCTGACTTCGACATAACGCATCGCAGACTTCATGTCCTTCCAGCCGACGTAGCTCATTAACGATTTCAAATCCCAACCACTTTGATGCGCCCAAGTGGCGAAGCCGCGCCGCAGGGAATGGCTGGTGTAGTTTTCTGCAGCGATCCCGGCACGCTGCAAGGCCTGGCGCAGTAAAGGGATGATGCTGTTGGCATGCAGGCCCTCCTCGTTCAGATTGCCCCAGCGATCGATGCTGCGAAAAACCGGGCCGCGCACCAGCGCTGCTTCGGTGATCCAGTCGATGTAGGCCTGAACCGGGCACAGCTTTAGCAGCGCCGGCGCTTGATAGGTCTGCCCGAGGTTTTCCCGATCACCCTTACTGCGCGGCAGATATAGGGTGATGCCTTTGCCGGCATGCGCTTGCACATGTTCAATCTGCAAGCGGCACAGCTCGTCGCTGCGGAAGCCCCGCCAGAATCCCAGAAGAATCAGGGCGCGGTCGCGGTAAGCCTTGAGCAGCGCCGGGCGATCCTGCTGTTCTTTAGCGGTTTGCGCTTCGTGCTCCAGCCAATCGATGACGCGCTGCAAATCCTGCAACTGCAACGGCTCGGCCTGCTTCTCCTGTGCCGGGTGCAGGGCGCGAATGCCTTTGAACACCTTGCGCACCACCGGCGCCTTGGTCGGATCAGCAAAGCCCTGACTGTTATGCCACTGCGCCAACGCTGACATACGCAGCTTCAGCGTGTTGATCGATAACTCCCCGGCATGCGCCACCAGATACCGCGCGACGCTATCAGCCGTGGCTGGCAGGAACCCGCCCCACTTCACTTCGAAATGTTCAATGGCTGCACGATAGCTTCGGCGCGTGTTGTCACGGGTGGCGGCTTGCAGATAGCGATCCAGATCGCTCATGGGCTGTTTTCTCACTGGCGTACTGATTCAAGGATGCAGATGTTCATTTTGCCGCCTGACACTGGGTAATACCAGTATATCCCGCGTCTTTAATATCAATGATTTAACTTTATTTTCAGCATGGTACACTGCGTACTTAGGTGGCATGTACCACAGTATGAAACCGTAGGAGTTCACATGGCCCGTGGCGGCATTACCAAAGCACTGGTGCAGATCGCGCGTACAGCGATTCTGGCTCGAGGAGAACACCCGAGCATCGATGCAGTACGCATTGAAATGGGCAACACCGGCTCGAAAACCACGATCCATCGCTATTTGAAAGAGCTGGATGATGGCGCTCAGCCGACTGAAGCATCAGCAGAACCCATCGACGATGAGTTGACCGCCCTCGTCTCCCGCCTCGCTCAGCGCCTGAAAGAACAGGCGCAAGAGCCCATCGAACAAGCTCGCGAGCAGTTCGAGGAACAGCGTGAGGCACTGGAATCGGAGCTGAAGCAGGTTCGTCAGGCGCTGGAAAAAATCGAGCATGAGCACGACATCCAAGGCGCAGCACTGGCGCGCGAATCCGAAGCGCTGAACAACACGCGCTCGATGCTGCAAACCGAACAAACCCGTAACGCCGGTTTGAATCAGGCCTTGGCCGACTTTGAATTGCGCCTGCAGGACAAGGACGAGCAGATTCGCTCGCTGGAAGAAAAGCACCTGCATGCTCGCGACGCACTTGAGCATTACCGCAACGCCACCAAAGAGCAGCGCGAGCAGGAACAGAGCCGCCACGAAAGCCAGGTGCAGCAGATTCAGGCGGAACTGCGTCAGGCACAGCAAAGCGCACTGGTGCGTCAGGACGAGATCACTCAACTGCATCGCGATAACGAGCGCTTGCTCACGGAAAACCGTGGCACCCAGCGCGAATTGAACCTTACGCAGGATCAGCTCAAGCAGAGCAATCAGCGTCAGGATCAGTTGCTGGAACAAGCGGCGCGCATGGACAGCGAACGCACCCTCCTCCAGGAACGTTTACGCGTGGCCACACTGGAAAGTCAGACACTCAAACAGAACGTCGAAGAGCAGGCGCTCCTCAATCAGTCACTGGAAAAGCAATTAAGCAAAACGCAGGCGAGCCTGGAAGAAAGCCAGCGTCTGGCGGCTACCGTTGCGGCAGCGCCAGACTCGGCCAAACCGAAGGACGCTTAAGCGCCGACCGGTGTACGCATGGTGACAAACTCTTCGGCCGCCGTCGGATGTACCCCGATCGTGTCGTCGAAGTCGCGCTTGGTCGCGCCTGCCTTCAGCGCAATCGCCAGGCCTTGGACGATTTCGCCAGCGTCCGGGCCGACCATGTGGCAGCCGAGAACTTTGTCGGTCTTGCCGTCCACCACCAGCTTCATCAGCGTCTTCTCCTGACATTCAGTCAAGGTCAGCTTCATCGGGCGGAAGCGACTTTCGAACACCACAACATCGTGGCCAGCCTCGCGCGCTTCCTCTTCGGTCAACCCGACCGTGCCAATGTTCGGCAGGCTGAACACCGCCGTCGGGATCATCTTGTAATCGACCGGACGATACTGCTCTGGCTTGAACAGGCGGCGCGCTACAGCCATACCTTCCGCCAATGCCACTGGCGTCAATTGCACACGACCGATGACATCGCCCAGCGCCAGAATTGACGGTTCAGTAGTCTGGTACTGATCATCGACCTTGATGAAGCCTTTGTCGGTGAGCTGCACATCGGTGTTCTCCAGCCCGAGATTGTCGAGCATCGGACGGCGACCGGTCGCATAGAAAATGCAATCCGCCTCCAGCTCGCGACCATCCTTGAGGGTGGCTTTGAGGCTGCCATCGGCCTGTTTATCGATGCGCGCGATGTCGGCATTGAATTGCAGATCCAGACCGCGCTTGGTCAGTTCTTCCTGCAAATGTTTGCGCACCGAACCATCGAAACCGCGCAGGAACAGATCACCGCGATACAGCAGCGTCGTGTTCGCGCCGAGACCGTGGAAAATCCCGGCGAACTCAACCGCGATGTAACCACCACCCACCACTAGTACACGCTTAGGCAGCTCTTTGAGAAAGAACGCCTCGTTGGAACCAATCGCGTGTTCGTGCCCCGGAATTTGCGGAATCTGCGGCCAGCCGCCGGTGGCGATCAGAATGTTTTTCGCGGTAAAGCGTTCGCCATTGACCTCGACTTCATGAGGCCCAACGATCTTGGCGTGCGCCTCATGCAAGGTCACACCGCTGTTGACCAGCAAGTTACGATAAATGCCATTGAGGCGATTGATCTCGCGATCCTTGTTGGCGATCAGCGTCGCCCAATCGAAGTTCGCTTCGCCAAGGCTCCAGCCAAAACCGGATGCTTGCTCAAAGTCTTCAGCGAAATGCGCGCCGTACACCAACAGCTTTTTCGGCACACAGCCAACGTTGACGCAGGTACCGCCCAGATAACGGCTCTCGGCCACCGCCACTTTCGCGCCGAAACCGGCAGCAAAACGCGCAGCGCGCACACCGCCGGAACCGGCACCAATCACATAAAGGTCAAAATCGTAGGCCATTTCTATCTCCTCGGCAGGCGACCAGCATACCTGCCGACGCTCATTGAGCAAGTCTCCAACGAGTTTGCCCTGCATTAGCAACGCCAAGACTCCTCCACCGCCTTAGCTTCAGGTATCCGCAAGGTGCGCCAGGTGATCAGCATCGCAACGAGCGCCAGGCCGAAAGCGGCCCATGACACCAGCCCCACACCACCCTCAAACGCCAACGCCGCTTGCAACATCAGCACTTGCGCTTGCTCAGCGGATAACCCTGCGGCGACAGAAAGTGCGCCGGAGAGCGTCTCGCTCGCCAACATAAACTGAATGTCGCTCAAGAAGGCCGGCAGTTGCAAAGCGCCGCGATAGTACGCCGTGACCAAGCCACCAAGCAGAGTAGTGCCCAGCACCACACCCACTTCATACGCGGTCTCACTGATTGCGGAGGCTGCGCCTGCCTTCGCCGGCGGCGCGGCAGACAAAATCACATCGTTGGTCACTGTCGTAATCGCGCCCACCCCGATATTTAGCAAGGCGAACGCTGCCACCCATACCGCCAGACTGCCGCCCATGCTCGCCACCAGCAGAAACGCCGCGCCGACGAATCCAGTCAGAATCGGAATCAGGACATGCACGGGCATACGTTTCGCAATCGGCACGACAGCCATCCCGACGATGATCGCCATGATTTGCCCGGGCACGAGCGCCAGACTCGCACTCAGCGGCGACATCTGCAGAACGATCTGCAAGTACTGAGTGGTGAAGAAAACAAAACCTACAAGAAAAGCGAGGCTCATCAGATTGATCAGAATTGAGCTGCTGAAAGCACCATTGCGAAACAGGCTCAAGTCCATCAACGGCTCAGCAAGGCGCGACTGACGCCGCACGAACATCCAGCCTGCTAACAGTCCAATCAGAAACGTGATCAAAACGACCTCGTCGATACCTTCACTGGCGCCACGCTTGACGCTGTAAACAATAGCCCCCAACGCGACCATCGATTGCACAATGCTCACTGGATCCAGCGGCCCTGACGCATCCCGCTCCGACTCAGGCAGAAACAGCGGCCCCAAAACCAATAACGGTATCAGCACAGGCACCGCCAATAGAAAAATGGCGCCCCAATCAAAGAACTCCAGCAGCACCCCGCCGACCAAAGGCCCTAACGCCGAACCCACCGTCAACGTTGTCGCCCAGATCGCCACGGCCAGTCGGCGCTCTTCGCGATCTTCAAACACCCAGCGTATCAACGCTAAAGTCGAGGGCATCAGCATTGCGCCGAAAATACCCATACAGGCACGCCCGATGATCAGTTGCATGGCTGTTTCGGAATAGGCAGTCAAAACAGAAACGACAGCAAAACCGAAGGATCCCGCGAGCAGTAATTTTCGATGCCCGATCCGGTCACCCAAGCTGCCCATCGACACCAGCAAACCTGCCAGCACCAACGAGTAGGCATCGATCATCCACAGTTGCTGACTAGCGGTTGGGTGCAACGCTTCGGCGATTTTTGGCAGTGCGAATCCCAACACCGTGTTGTCAACGGTCACCAGCAACACTGGCAGCATCAGAACCGCAAGACTCAACCAGCGCGTTTTACTTGCAGGCTTTGCTATCAACACCACGGGCAACTCTCCTTATTGCCAAAAATGATTCCACAGCAATGCCGTGAAACGCCTCTCCTGCACTCATCCCTGGCAAGAGCCCGTCAGTTCAGCAGTGAATACACCTTCTGACAAACGCTCATTTGTTTCAGTTTGCATCCCATGGATAAGGTAAGAGGCCGTGTCTTTTTTCGGCACAAAAAAAAACGCCCCGAACCGATCGGGGCGTTTTTTGGCCTTCACACAAATGACATCGTGCGAAGGTGCTACAAACGGATCAAGCGCTCTTAGTAAGCCTTGCCAGTCTTGTAGAAGTTCTCGAAGCAGAAGTTGGTCGCTTCGATGTAGCCTTCAGCACCACCGCAGTCGAAACGCTTGCCTTTGAACTTGTAGGCCATGACGCAGCCGTTCTGGGCTTGTTTCATCAGGGCGTCGGTGATCTGGATCTCGCCGCCTTTGCCTGGCTCGGTTTGTTCGATCAGGTCGAAGATGTCCGGGGTCAGGATGTAACGACCGATGATCGCCAGGTTCGAGGGAGCGTCTTCCGGCTTTGGCTTCTCGACCATGCTGTGAACGCGGTAAATGTCATCGCGGATCATCTCGCCAGCGATTACGCCGTATTTGCTGGTTTCCTGCGGATCGACTTCCTGGATCGCGATGATCGAGCAGCGGAACTGCTTGTACAGTTTGACCATCTGGGTCAGGACGCCGTCGCCATCAAGGTTGACGCACAGGTCGTCCGCCAGTACCACGGCGAACGGTTCGTCACCGATCAGCGGACGGCCAGTCAGGATCGCGTGGCCCAGACCTTTCATTTCGGTTTGACGGGTGTAGGAGAACGAGCACTCGTCGAGCAGCTTGCGGATACCGACCAGGTATTTCTCTTTGTCGGTGCCTTTGATCTGGTTTTCCAGCTCGTAGCTGATGTCGAAGTGGTCTTCCAGAGCGCGTTTGCCACGACCGGTGACGATGGAGATTTCCGTCAGACCAGCGTCCAGAGCTTCTTCAACGCCGTACTGGATCAGTGGCTTGTTTACCACCGGCAGCATTTCTTTAGGCATGGCTTTAGTCGCTGGCAGGAAGCGAGTACCGTAACCGGCTGCTGGGAACAAGCATTTCTTGATCATATAAGTCCTTGAAAAGGCTGTGTGTACGAGTTTCGGCGCAGTCTAATCAGACGGCGTGCACCTTACAATGCCCCGCGCTGGCTAACCGATGCCATCATAGAGAAATATTCTGGCGGATAGTTCCGCTGGCATCATCGAGCAGCGAAATCAGCGTAGCTCAAAGAATCTACCACCATACGCGCATCATCACCCAGCGCCAGCATTTGCCGGTATCATGGCGACTTTGAAACAGCGAACGAGACAGATAGATGGCCGAACCAAAAATCATCAACGGGTACACCGTCGGCAAGGGCAAAGATGGCCAATGGCACATTACTGCCACCAATGGCGAGGATGTTTCCGGGCCGCTACCTACCGAAGCAATGGCGATTGAGGTGGCCTCGGTGCTCGACTACACCCCTCCTGCGCCTAAGCGTCGCGGCAAAAATCAAGACTGATTGACCGCGTTACCCCACAAGCCCTGCCAATACGCAGGGCTTTTTTGTGTCCACGTGCAAACAAGTGGCCAATCGCTATAACCTTTTCACGCCGGCGCTGTCAGAGCGTCTAGTCCCCCTACTCGCTGAAGACGACACCTATGAACATAAACAATTTTTTGCCACTGATTGCAGTACTGGCATTGGCCGGCTGCGCCACCTCTGAGCCGACGTACCTGAAAACCGGTGAACAGGGCTTGACCATCGATTGCTCCGGCGAAGCCAATTCCTGGGCCACTTGCTATGAGAAGGCTGACGCCTCCTGCGCCGGCACCGGCTACCGCATCGTTGGCACCGACGGCACACCACAACCTAAAGAGAGCGACAAAACGCTGGGCGTCGACGTCGGCAACTACAAAACCCGCAGCGTCGTGGTGGTCTGCAAATAAGCGTTACATGTGAATTTCGGCGAACTTGATCCCGAGGCCGCGCACGACTTCGATCAAGTCATCGAGTTTGCTGAACGATTCGACTTCGTCGTTATCGTCGACCAGAAAATAGCTGCGACCGGCGCTTTTCTTGAAAAAGACAATCCATTCACCCGAGTTCGCCGGGTTCTGGATGACATGGGTGGCAGAGATGAGGCCCTCTGCATGGCGCTCCCGCACTTGCTCTCGCTTCATCGCGACTCCAGAAATGAAAATGCCGCCACAGCATGACTGTGGCGGCATTGATGCTGATGACGGCCAGTCTATCAGCCAGAGATGCAGGCGTTGGCCGCGTTACGCACATCGCGAGGGCGTACCGGCACATTGGACATGCGCTCGTGCAGCTTGATGCTGCTGCCGCCGGAGCGGTCTTCGATGTCAAACACCGCCGCCGCGCCAGTGGAAAGTTTGCCGGGGACGATCACTTCGACACCGTCCTTCTTCGGTTGAACCTGCAATGCACCACGGCTGTCAGCCAGTTTTTCTGCCAGGCACTGCGCATACTCATGGGGCTTCTTGCCAGAGATCACGACCATGGTCGGCAACGTTTCATTGATTTCGGCAACATTCGCGCAACCACCCAAAGCCAAAACCAACGGCAGACACACCACACCCCACTTCATACAAATCCTCCTTTAAAGACCGTCCGACAGCACAAATGCCGTTTTTCTCCGAGGTCTTCTGCATTTAACCTGCATCCAATCGCGAATATCTGTTCAAAATTGTCAAACCAACGCCCGACGGCCAGATAATAACCCGTGCGGGCTGATAAACTGCGCCCAATCGACAAGCTATCGTTTTGATTTTGTAGAAAAAGCCCTTCTGGAGGCGCCCATGAAATTTATTCACCAGCGCGAGCACCTCAACGAAGACGACATCGTCGTCATTCAATGCTCGCAAACCTGCAACATCCGTCTGATGAACGACGCCAACTTCCGCAGCTTCAAGAACGGCGGCCGTCACACCTACCACGGCGGCGCTTTCGACACGTTTCCGGCCCGCATCACCGCACCGAGCACCGGTTTCTGGAACATCACCATCGACACCGTCAACCGCCGCCCGATCAGCGTGACCCGCAAGCCGACCCTGACGCACTCGATCAAGATCATCCGCCGCTCCAGCACCAAACTGAGCTGAGCCGATCCCGCCAACGCACACAGGTAAGCATGAACGTGGCCCAAACGACCAAATACGTCATCAAGTACAAACTCAATGGCGAACGCCGCTTTGAGTTCGCGCAGTTGGAAAACGGTACCGCCGAAGAAGCAAAGGCTGCACTCGATGCCCTGCATGACAACGAAGATGTGATCAGCGAAATCAGCGTCAGCAAAGCGTTGTAAGGCGCCGCTGCGAATTCGACCGCAAGCGGCGGAGTGTTCTGCCGCAGGGATGTGTCTAGCCTGATCACCTCGACTTTGCGTCCAGGAATCAGCATGCCAATGTCCCCTGCCCGACTGAATTCGCTCGACTGGTCAGCGCTGGAGCAGCAACTGGATCAGGATGGTTTTGTCATCATCCGCTCCCTGCTGCTTGGCCAGACGTGTGATCGTTTGAGTGACTTGTACCGGCAGACCGAACCGTTCCGTTCGCAGGTCATCATGGCCCGCCACGGCTTCGGTCGCGGCGAATATAAATACTTCCGCTATCCATTGCCCACAGCCGTAGAACGGCTGCGCACAGCGTTGTATCCGTATCTCGCGCCGCTCGCGAATCGCTGGCAGGCGCGCATGAATATGCCCGAGCGTTTTCCGACGACGCACGCTGAATTTATTCAGCAATGTCACGCCGCCGAACAGACGCGCCCTACTCCGCTGTTACTGCGCTATGGCCCGCAGGACTACAATTGTCTGCATCAGGACGTGTACGGCGAACGGTTATTTCCGCTGCAAGTGGCGATTCTTCTGTCAGAGCCTGGCGAAGATTTCACCGGCGGCGAGTTTGTTTTGACCGAACAGCGCCCACGCATGCAATCACGCGTTCACGTCATGGATCTGAAAAAAGGCGACGCCTTGATCTTCGCGGTGAACCAACGACCGGTCAAAGGAGTACGCGGCGACTATCGGGTGACCATGCGTCACGGCGTCAGTCGCCTGCACAGTGGAAATCGGCATACCCTAGGCATCATCTTTCACGACGCATTGTGAACACCATGCAACCGAGCAACTTCGACCTGTTCGCTGACAACGAACCGCAACAACAGCCTCGCGCAGACCAGATCGGTGAACAATCGTGGGTGCTGAGGGGGTTTGCGCTGCCTGTTGTCGATCAACTTCTACCGGCACTGGAAAACGTACTTGAAGCCGCGCCATTGCGCAGCATGATGACGCCGGGCGGATTCAGCATGTCCGTCGGTACCAGCAGTTGTGGCGCTTTGGGCTGGATCACCGACCGCAGTGGCTATCGTTACTCCAGCGTCGACCCGCTCAGTGGAGCGCCATGGCCATCAATGCCAGAGGCCTTCGCTGAATTGGCCCATTCAGCCGCCACCCAAGCCGGTTTTCCTGATTTTGTGGCAGATTCCTGCCTGATCAATCGCTATATCCCCGGCGCCAAAATGTCTTTGCATCAGGACAAAGACGAAAATGCCTACGCCGCGCCGATCGTTTCTCTGTCACTGGGTTTACCGGCGATGTTTCTGTTCGGCGGTTTTGCCCGCAGCGACAAGACCCAACGTGTTCCGTTGCTGCACGGCGACATGGTGATTTGGGGCGGCGTCGATCGGCTGCGCTTTCATGGCGTGTTACCGATCAAACAGGGTCGTCATCCGCAACTCGGTGAGCAGCGGATCAACCTGACCTTCCGCGTAGCCGGATAAGCTTAAGAGTTTGACCGCAAGGCCCGGAGTGTTGTCCTCGCCGGCGCTGGATAACCTGAATCAAACAGGCCAACGGATTAACCTTCATGAAAACGCTTTCGACCCACCTCAACATCGAAAACGATCCACGCTGGGCCGCCGTCGTTGCCCGCGACCCACGGGCGGACGGGCGGTTTGTCTACGCCGTGAAAACCACCGGCATCTATTGCCGCCCGAGTAGCCTGGCGCGCCTTCCAAAACCCCAGAATGTGGAGTTTTTCGACAGTGCTGCCGAGGCTGAAGCGGCGGGTTATCGGCCGAGTAAGCGCGCCGGTAAAGATCAGACGGAGGTCAACGCTCAACACGCGAAGACGGTGGCGCAAGCCTGTCGGCAGATTGAGTCGTCTGAAACGTTACCGACGCTGAATGACCTCGCGGAAACAGCAGGCTTGAGTCCGTTTCATTTCCACCGCGTGTTCAAAGCTTCTACCGGACTCACCCCGAAAGGTTACGCCGCCGCGCATCGCTCGCGCAGGGTGCGTGAACGCTTGGCGGACGGCGGCTCGGTGACCGATGCGCTGTATGACGCGGGTTTTAATTCCAATAGTCGTTTCTATGAATCAGCCGATCAGGTGCTCGGCATGAAACCCGGTGATTACCGCGCGGCCGGGCAGAACAACGATATCCGCTTCGCTGTCGGCGAATGCTCGCTCGGGGCGATTCTGGTGGCGCAAAGTGATCGTGGGGTTTGCGCGATTCTGCTGGGGGACGATCCGCACCAATTGGTGTGTGATTTGCAGGATCAGTTTCGCCGCGCCAATCTGATTGGTGCCGATAGCGATTTTGAGCAGTTGATCGCAAAAGTCGTGGGGTTTATTGAAGCGCCGGCCATTGGCCTCGACTTGCCGCTGGACGTCAGAGGCACGGCATTTCAGGAGCGCGTCTGGCAAGCGCTGCGGGAAATCCCGGCGGGCAGCACTGCCAGTTATTCCGAGATTGCCCTGCGCATCGGCGCGCCAACCTCGATGCGCGCGGTGGCTCAGGCCTGTGGTGCGAACCGGTTGGCGGTAGCGATCCCCTGTCACCGTGTGGTGCGCAGCGACGGCAACCTCTCCGGTTACCGTTGGGGCGTCGAGCGTAAGCGCCTGTTACTGGATCGCGAAACGCAGGCCTAGCGTCGGCTGATTCTCAGCGATTGACGTCGACCACCACCCGGCCACGAATGCGCCCGGCAAGCAACTCAGGCGCAGCATTAATCGCCTCGCTTAAAGCGATTTCATGGCTGATCAGGAGCAACAAGGCGAAATCCAGATCTTTGGCCAGACGTTCCCAAGCCTGCACGCGACGGGCCTTGGGTTGAGTCACGCTGTTGACGCCCGCGAGGGTCACGCCGCGCAAAATGAACGGTGCAACCGAGCCCGGGAAGTCCATGCCCTGCGCCAATCCACACGCGGCAACGGTGCCTTCGGAACGCGTACTGGCGCAGGCGTTGGCCAATGTATGGCTGCCGACCGAATCGATCACCGCCGCCCAGCGCTCCTTCGCCAATGGCTTACCCGGTTCGGACAGGGTTGCACGATCGATGATTTCGCTGGCGCCAAGTTGCTTCAAGTATTCGTGCTCAGAAGCCCGGCCAGTGGACGCCACGACGCGATAACCCAGCGTGTTGAGTAGAGCAATGGCAAAGCTGCCGACGCCGCCATTGGCGCCAGTCACCAGCACCTCGCCTTGCTCCGGGGTCACGCCGTTATGCTCGAGCGCGAGAATGCACAGCATCGCCGTGTAACCCGCCGTGCCAATGGCCATGGCTTGTGCAGCGGTGAAAGCTTCGGGCAACGGAATCAGCCAATCGCCATTGAGTCGCGCTTTCTGCGCCAGACCACCCCAATGGGATTCGCCGACGCCCCAGCCGTTGAGCAACACCTTGTCGCCCACTTTATAGTCGGGATGCGAACTGGCTTCGACGGTGCCCGCCAGATCAATCCCCGGCACCATCGGAAACTTGCGCACCACCGGGCTGCTGCCGGTAATCGCCAGACCGTCCTTGAAGTTCAGCGTGCTGTAGGCCACCTGCACCGTGACATCGCCGTCGGGCAATTGATCTTCATTGAGTTGCTGCAGGTCGGCGCGGTAACCGCTGTCGTCTTTGTTGATCACAATGGCGTTGAACATGAGTGCCCTCGCATGGCTGGATGTTGAAATGTCGTGCCTTGAAATACCACATTGCAACACGTTGCCACACTCGACTTTGTGCCTGGCTTAAATTTCATCGGGTAATTTCATTGTCGGCGTCTATGCTTTTTCGACTACCCTGCTGATCTTGGCCAAGCCCTCTAGAATCACCTTGTCGATGGAGTTGACGATGTCTCACCCGCGTTCTCTTGTAGTGATGCTGATGCTCAGTCTGCTGGCATTTGGCAATGCGTGGGCGGCGCCTGCCCCGGCTGCTGATGCGGCAACATCTGCTGCACCGAGTGAGCCGGCGTGGCCACAAGTCATTAGCAGCGGCAAATCGAAATTGACTGTGTACCAACCGCAACTCGACAGTTGGGACGGTTACACGCTCAACGCTCGCGCGGCTGTCGAAGCTACCGGCGCTGATGGTAAATCCACTTACGGCATCGTCGAGTTCAGCGCCCACACCCTGGTCGACAAGGCCACCCGCTGGGTCGCGCTCGATCAATACAAAATCATCAAAGCCGATTTCCCGGCCGATGCCAGTCAGGCCGACAATTGGTCGGCGGCGCTGCAAAAAGATGCCGACAAGCGCAAGAAAACCATTTCCCTTGATCAGCTCGAAGCCGCTGTCGGCGTATTGTCGGCAGAACAGAAGGCGGACAGCGCTCCGCTGGAAAACACCCCGCCGACCATCATCAGTTCCGACGTCCCGGCGATGCTGGTGTACATCGACGGTGATGCGGCGTATCGGCCGGTGGAAGGCACGTCGCTGCAACGAGTGATCAATACTCGCCCGCTGCTGCTCAAGGACGAACAAGGCAAACACTATCTGCACGTGTTTGATGGCTGGATGGTCGCAGACCAGATCAACGGTGATTACACACGTCTGGCAAAACCGCCCGCCGATCTGGAAAAAGCCAAACAGGCCGCCATCAAAAGCCGTCAGGTCGATCTGCTGACCGGGCAAAGTGATCCGAAAGACAAGATCCCCAGCCTGGCCAAACCGCCGCAGCCAAAGATCTTCATTGCGACCACGCCTACCGAGTTACTGGTAACTGACGGCGCGCCGCAATGGCTGCCGATTCAGGGCACCGGCCTGCTCTACGTCAGCAACACCACCGGGCATATCTTCAAGGAAATCGGTGATCAGAACAGTTACGTGTTGATCTCCGGACGCTGGTTCCGTGCCAGCGACATGAAGGGCCCATGGACGTTCACCCCGGCGGACAAACTGCCGGCAGACTTCGCCAACATTCCCGACGACAGCCCGAAAGAGAACGTCAAAGCCTCGGTCGCCGGCACTCCGCAAGCGAAAGAAGCGGCGATTGCCGCGACTATTCCGCAGACCTCGGCGATCAAGAAAAGCGCGGTGAAAATGACCGCACCGCAGTTCGATGGCGAGCCGCAGCTCAAAGCGATCAACACCACGCCGTTGCAATATGTAGTCAACAGCGCCACACCGATCATCCGGGTCGACAACAACAGTTGGTACGCCGTGGAAAACGGCATCTGGTTTACCGCCACGTCGGTGAACGGCCCGTGGGTCGTGGCCAGTTCGGTGCCGGCGGTGATCTATTCGATTCCGCCGAGTTCGCCGATGCATTACCTGACTTACGTGAAAGTCTATGAGTCCAGCGGTGATACCGTGGTGGTCGGTTATACCCCAGGTTATCAGGGCTCCAATATTGATCCAGTGACTAATGTCGTGGTGTACGGCACCGGTTATCCGTACACGCCGTGGGTCGGTAGCGTCTGGTACGGGCCGCCGGTAACTTACGGTTTCGGCGTCGCGATCCGTTACACCCCGTGGACTGGATGGACATTCGGATACGGTTTCGGCTGGAGTTGGGGCGGCAGCACCGTGGCGATGGGCTGGGGCTGGGGCGCTTATCCGTGGTGGGGAAATTACGGCTGGGGTTACGCCTGGGGCCCGCGCTTGTATCCAGCGCCACTGGCCTGGGGCGGCGCTGCTTATGGTTATCGTGGCGGCGCAGTGGCGTGGGGCCCGGGCGGATGGGCCGGCACCACCGGCAATATCTATCATCAGTGGGGTGACCGCGCGACGGTCAGCCGCTACGGCGCCGGTTACAACGCCTGGACCGGCAATCGCTGGGCAGGTCAGGTCGGCTCCTCCTACAACTCGCGCACCGGTGTGGCGGCCGCCGGTCAACGCGGCGCGGTACACAACGTCTACAACGGCAATTACGCGACCGGCCGCAGCGGTGCAGTCGTCGGGCCGAATGGCGGCGCTATCGCCGGCGCGCGCCTGACAGAGGGTAATACGCGCACCGGTACGCAGGTCACTGCCAATCGCGGCGCGGTGTACAACCCTAATACCGGCAAGACCACCCAATATGGCGCTATCCACGGACGCAACGGTGGCGCAGCGCAGGTCGGCAACAACGTTTATGCCGGGCGCGACGGCAACGTCTACAAAAAAACCGACAGTGGCTGGCAATCGATGGTCGGCGGTGGTGGCAGCACACGCGCGGCGCCGCTGAACAACAACCCACAGCTGCAAAATCTCAATCGCGATTCCGCTGCGCGTAATTTCGGCAACCAGCGCACCAACAACTTCCACAACTCCTCGCAATTCATGAATCACTCCTTCGGTGGTGGTGGAGGCGGCGGATTCCATCGACGTTAACGGCTTGTGAATTTCGGACTGGCCCTGAGTCCGGTTTTGCTGTTAAAAAACCGGCTCAGCCGTCCCTGCCCGTTTCAACGTTCGGAGTACCGCTTTCATGAGCCAATGGCCAGACACCCGCATTCTTGATCTGTTCGGCATCGAGTTGCCGATCATCCAGGCCCCGATGGCCGGCGCCACGAACTCGTCGATGGTGATTGCCGTGTGCAACGCTGGTGGCTTGGGTTCGATGCCCGCCGCGATGTTGAGCATTGAGCAGTTACGTGAAGAACTGAAAACGATCCGCGAGCACACCGACAAACCTTTCAACGTGAATTTCTTCTGCCATCAGCCACCGGCAGCCGATGAACAGCGCGCGCGTGAATGGAAGAATTTGCTGAAGCCTTATTACCGTGAACTGGGCGTCGACTTTGATGCACCGACGCCGGTGTCCAATCGGGCGCCGTTTGATGCAGCCGCTTGCGAGGTGCTGGAAGAGTTTCGCCCTGACGTGGTGAGTTTCCACTTCGGTCTGCCGGAAAAATCTCTGCTGGATCGGGTCAAGGCCACAGGCGCGAAAATCATCTCCTCGGCCACCACCGTCGATGAAGCCGTGTGGCTGGAGCAAAACGGCTGCGACGCGATCATTGCCATGGGCTATGAAGCCGGCGGCCATCGCGGGATGTTTCTCAGCGATGACCTGAGCAGTCAGGTCGGCACCTTTGCTTTGGTACCGCAGGTGGTTGACGCGGTGAAGGTTCCGGTGATTGCAGCCGGTGCGATTGCCGATGCTCGCGGGGTGGCAGCGGCGTTCATGCTCGGTGCGTCAGCGGTGCAGGTCGGCACGGCGTATCTGTTCACCCCGGAAGCGAAAGTCAGTGCCTCACATCACAAGGCCCTGCGTACAGCCAAGGAAAGTGAAACGGCCGTCACCAACATTTTTACCGGGCGCCCGGCGCGTGGGATTCTCAACCGTGTGATGCGCGAACTCGGGCCGATGTCGGCGAAGGCGCCGGCCTTTCCTTTGGCTGGTGGCGCGCTGATGCCGCTGCGAGCGAAGGATGATGCGCAGTTTGCCAATCTTTGGGCGGGGCAGGCGTTTACGCTGGGGCGGGACGTCAGTAGTGCGGAATTGACGAGGCAGTTGGCTGAGGGGGCGTTGGCGAAACTTGTGAGGTAGCGGACGGATTTCGCAGCAATTGGAAAGAGGGCCTGCTGCGCGCGCCAACGGGGATAAATCCCCTCGCCACAGGGGAGTGTTTCGCTATATATTTCGCTATATAGCGAATTCACCCCCTCGCATCGGCGCAGTCTACCTCCAACAATAACTGCCCTCTGCACTTGCCAACAACGGAGCTGTTACATGACCACTCGTGCCTCACGTTTTGCCCCAACTTGCCTGGCCGCTTTGCTGGCGACCTTCGCCATCGGCGCCGTTCAGGCTGATGAAGTGCAAGTGGCAGTTGCCGCCAACTTCACCGCACCGATTCAGGCGATCGCGGCAGATTTCGAAAAAGACACCGGGCACAAACTGATCGCAGCCTACGGCGCCACTGGCCAGTTCTACACCCAGATCAAGAACGGCGCGCCGTTCGAAGTGTTCCTCTCGGCCGACGACACTACCCCGGAAAAACTCGAGAAGGAAGGCGATACCGTTAAAGGCTCGCGCTTCACCTACGCCATCGGCACCCTGGCGCTGTGGTCGGCAAAAGAAGGCTATGTCGATGGCAAAGGCGACGTGCTGAAGAAGAACGAATACCAGCACCTCTCCATCGCCAACCCGAAAGCTGCGCCTTATGGCCTGGCCGCCACCCAGGTGCTGGAAAAACTGAAACTGACCGAAGCCACCAAAGCCAAGATCGTTGAAGGCCAGAACATCACTCAGGCCTACCAGTTCGTTTCCACCGGCAACGCCGAACTGGGCTTTGTAGCGCTGTCGCAGATCTACAAGGACGGCAAAGTCAGCAGCGGTTCGGCGTGGATCGTTCCAGCCAGCATGCACGACCCGATCAAACAGGACGCGGTAATCCTCAACAAAGGCAAAGACAACGCCGCCGCCGAAGCGCTGGTTGAATACCTCAAAGGCCCGAAAGCCGCTGCGGTGATCAAGTCTTACGGCTACCAGCTCTAAATGTCGCTGACGAGTGCCGATTTCGCGGCGATCTGGCTGACCCTGAAACTGGCGTCCCTGACCACCGCGATCCTGCTGGTTGTCGGCACTCCGATTGCCCTGTGGTTGTCGCGCACCCAATCGTGGTTGCGCGGCCCGATCGGGGCGATCGTCGCCCTGCCCCTCGTGCTGCCGCCGACCGTCATTGGTTTTTATCTGTTGCTGATGATGGGCCCGCACGGTTTCCTCGGCCAGTTCACCCAATGGCTCGGGCTTGGCACGTTGACGTTCAGCTTCACCGGACTGGTGATTGGATCGGTGATCTATTCTATGCCGTTCGTGGTGCAACCGTTGCAAAACGCGTTCTCGGCGATCGGCACCCGCCCATTGGAAGTGGCGGCGACCTTGCGCGCCAATCCTTGGGACACTTTTTTCAGCGTGATTCTGCCGCTGGCCCGTCCCGGTTTTATCACGGCGGCGATCCTCGGTTTCGCGCACACCGTCGGTGAATTCGGCGTCGTGCTGATGATCGGCGGCAATATTCCCGACAAGACCCGTGTGGTCTCGGTACAAATCTACGACCACGTCGAAGCCATGGAATACGCGCAGGCCCATTGGCTCGCCGGTGCCATGCTGGTGTTCTCGTTCCTGGTGTTGCTGGCGCTCTATTCCAGCCGCAAAACCCGCGCAGGCTGGAGCTGATCGATGATCGATGCACGTCTGAAAATCGCTTATTCGGGCTTCAGCCTGGATGTCGATCTGCACTTGCCGGGGCGCGGTGTTTCCGCGTTATACGGACATTCCGGCTCGGGCAAAACCACCTGCCTGCGCTGCATTGCCGGCCTGGAGCGCGCCGAGCAAGGCTTCGTGCAAATCAACGACGAAATCTGGCAGGACAGCGACAACGGCATTTTCGTCCCGCCGCATAAACGCGCGTTGGGTTATGTGTTTCAGGAAGCCAGTCTGTTTCCGCATCTGTCGGTGCTGGCCAACCTGCAATTCGGCCTCAAACGTATCGCCAAATCGCAGCGCCGGGTTGATCTGGCACAAGCCACCGAACTGCTCGGCATCGGCCACTTGCTCGAACGCCATCCGCAGCATTTGTCCGGCGGTGAACGCCAGCGTGTCGGCATCGCCCGCGCACTGCTGACCAGCCCGAAACTGTTGCTGATGGACGAACCCCTCGCCGCCCTCGACAGCCAACGAAAAAGCGAAATCCTGCCTTATCTGCAACGGTTGCATGACGAACTGGACATTCCAGTGCTGTATGTCAGCCACGCGCAGGACGAAGTCGCGCGACTGGCCGACCATCTGGTGTTGCTCAGCGACGGCAAGGCGCTGGCCAGCGGCCCGATTGGCGAAACCCTCGCGCGTCTGGATCTGCCGATGGCAATGGGTGATGACGCCGGGGTAATCATCGAAGGTCAGGTCAGCGCTTACGATGCGCAGTACCAACTGCTGAGCCTGCAACTGCCGGCCACCGAAATGAACATTCGTGTCACTCACGAACCGATGACTGTCGGCCAGGCCCTGCGCTGCAAAGTGCACGCGCGGGACATCAGTCTGGCGCTGCACAATGACGCTTCCAGCAGCATCCTCAATCGACTGCCGGTCACGGTGGTCAGCGAACAAGCGGCGGACAATGCCGCCCATGTGCTGATTCGTCTCGATGCCGGGGGCACCCCACTGCTCGCGCGCATCACCCGCTACTCGCGCGATCACTTGGCGATCCATCCGGGCCAGCAACTCTGGGCGCAAATCAAGGCAGTTGCAGTGCTCGCATAAATCATTCGGCACCACGGCGAGAGCGCGCGGTCAATCGTTTTACAGACCGCCGCGCCACTTAAGGAAGTCGCCATGTCCGAAACCGAGCTGACCGATGCACTGCCATCCGACCTGCACTACGTCGATGACACGCAGCCCGGCATCACCCGCAAAAAACTGCGCGGCAAGTTCGCCTATTTCGAGCCGTCCGGTCAGCGCATTACCGACCCGGACGAAATAAAACGCATCAACGCCCTCGCGGTTCCGCCGGCCTATGTCGATGTGTGGATCTGCGCCGACCCGCGCGGTCATCTGCAAGCTACAGGCCGCGATGCCCGGGGTCGCAAGCAATATCGCTATCACGCTCGCTGGCGCGAAGTGCGCGATGCCGACAAATATTCGCGGCTGCGCGAGTTCGGTCTGGCGCTGCCGAAACTGCGCAAACAACTGGAAACACTACTGGCCGCGCCCGGCTTTAGCCGCGACAAGGTTATGGCCACGGTGATCACTCTGCTCGACGCCACGTTGATTCGCGTCGGCAACACGCAATACGCCCGCGACAATCGCTCTTACGGGCTGACCACCCTGCGCAGTCGCCATGTCGAAGTGAATGGCAGCGCGATCCTGTTTCAATTTCGCGGCAAGAGTGGCATCGAACACCAGATCACCGTCAAGGATCGACGCCTCGCGCGGATTATCAAACGCTGCCTGGAGCTCCCCGGCCAGAATCTGTTTCAGTACCTGGACGAACACGGCGAACGGCACACCGTCAGTTCTTCCGACGTCAACAGTTACCTGCAAACCCTGACCGGCGCCGATTTCACCGCCAAGGATTACCGCACCTGGGCCGGCAGCGCCTTGGCCTTGGCGGTGTTGCGTGAACTGCAATGGGAGTCGGAAACCGAGGCCAAACGGCATGTGGTCGACATGGTCAAAGGCGTCGCCAAACAGTTGGGCAATACGCCAGCGGTGTGCCGCAAGTGCTACATCCACCCAGCGGTGGTGGAAAAATTCATGCTCGGCGCCCTCGCCGAACTGCCGCGCCCACGCGTGCGCAAGGGTCTGCGCAGCGAAGAAGTGGCCCTGGCGATGTTTCTCGAACGGATGAGCGAGATGGCCGTCGCACCTTGATCGTCCGCGCATCGTCGTCTAGGCTAGCCACCTTCCCCTCTTCAGGATGACCGCAGAAGTGAACAATCAGGCCTTCTAAAAATGTAATCGCGACAGTCGCCGCTTGGCGTTTGTCAGTCTTCACGACATTTTTTGGAGGTGCCGATGACTCACGTCTCGCGTACGCCTGCCCTCGTCTCGCTCAATCAGCTGAGTTTCCAATTCGCCAATGGCGAGACGATTTTCAACGCACTGAATCTGCATTTCGATCATGTCCCGACCGCGATTGTCGGTCGCAACGGTGTCGGTAAAAGCGTGCTCGCGCGCCTGATTGCCGGGCAGCTACAGCCCACCTCCGGGAGCGTTTCAAGCGCAGTGCCTGTGATGTACGTTTCCCAAATATTTGTCGGTGCACCCGGCCAAACGGTGGCGGACGCGACGGGTACAGCCCAAGTACTTGAAGCACTGCAGCGCCTCGACCAGGGCAATGCCAGCGCCGACGATTTCGACATCATCGGCGATCGCTGGGATTTGCCGGAACGTTTACGGCAGATGCTTGATGAGTGCGGACTCACCGATATCGCTGATACCGACCTCACCGAAAACCTCAGTGGCGGCCAACAAGTCAGAATCGCCCTGATCAAAGCACTGTTGAGCCAGGCGCAATTGCTGGTGCTCGATGAGCCGACCAATCATCTGGACAGCGCCGGTCGCCACTGGCTGCTGAATACACTCAATCACTGGCGCGGCGGTCTGATCGTCATCAGTCACGATCGACAGTTGCTGGAGCGGATGCAGCGGATCGTCGAACTGACGCCGTTGGGCGTAAATGTTTTCAGCGGCTCCTACTCAGCCTTTACCGAACAACGAAGCCTGCAACACGCAGCCGCTCAGGCACAACTCGACCACGCCAGAACCGAACGTCAGCGCGAACGTTCCCGCCTGCAACGCGAGCACGACACGATCCAGCGCCATGCCGCCAACAGCCGTCGCAATGCGCAAACCGCGAACGCTTCCAGCATCGAACGCGCCGGGATGAAAGGCGCGGCGCGGGACATCATGGGACATGTGCGCGTTGGCCATCAGGCGCGTAAATCCGATCTCGATAACCGCGTGCGTGAGGCATTTACAAAGGTGTCGCCCGAAGACAGCGTGCTGATCAATCTTCCGGGCAGCGTAGTGCCGAACAGCCGCCAAGTCTGCACGCTCGTGGATGCGTGCCTGCCGTGGTTATCGCCGGCGAGCCGACTGAGTCTCACGATCCAGGGGCCGATGCGCATCGCCGTCAGTGGCCCTAACGGCTGCGGTAAATCGACCCTTCTGAACATGCTCGCCGACGAACTGGAACCGGCCAGCGGTACCTGCACGACTCACGTACCGCTCGCGTTCCTCGATCAACAACTGCGTCTGCTTGATGACGGAAAATCCATTGTTGACCAGTTGCTGGCTCAGCAAACTCCGTTGAGCGAAGGCACCCTGCGCAGTTATCTGGCGCACCTTCAACTAAATGCCCTGCGTGCGACCCAGCCCTGCGCTTTGCTCAGCGGCGGCGAACGCCTGAAGGCTGCACTGGCATTGGCGTTGTGGCGCCAGACTCCGGCGCAATTGCTCTTGCTAGATGAACCGACCAATCATCTGGATCTGGGCTCGGTGGAAGCTTTCGAACAGTCATTACAGAGTTTTCCCGGCGCCATTGTCGCGGTTTCCCACGACCAGACGTTTCTACAAGCGTTGAATCCAAGCCATCGGCTAACGTGGCAGCCAAGCGGTTGGCTGCTGCAACCGACGAGTTGAGCTGACTATTTTTTGCACGATTGCCACAGGCTTCTATAGTTGATCTGACACGAATCAGCTGCGGTGACGCCATGGAAGACATTTTCGTTGTGAAGCGTTGCAACAAGATCATCATTCATGGTCGTCGCGCCGAGGACAGCCAGCACGAACCCGCCGAAGCCATCGGCTGGTTTCGCATTTGCGATACACGCACAGGCGGTTTCATCGGCGATGGCTACGACCGGGAGGAAGACGCACGGCGCGAATGCCTGCGCCTCAACGCAGCGAGTTCGATATTACCGGCTCGCGAATCGTCAGCCTGATGCTGATCATTTGCGGGTCTATACTGAAACCAGCTGAAGGATCAGCGCCCCAACGGCATAAAGCTCGCAGTTCGCGGGCTTTTTGCTGCCGCTCAGCGGTTTCACCGAACGGAGGTGTTCCATGTCCGAAAAAGAGTCCATCACCACCCTCCTCACCTTGCTCGACGCCCGGCAGGCGCGCCTCGCGGCCGCTTGCAAAGAGATCGCCGACTGGGTTGATCATCAAGGCGGTCACCCCACCGCCCTGCGTATTCGCGATCGTCTGAATGACATCGAGAAAGACGCGCCGTTGATTCGCAACACGCTGTCGGCGCTCAGACCCATTGACCGGCCTCTGCCACGGTTTAGATAACAAACGCGAATAGCACGAACGCCCCGCTGCGACTTTCGATCGGGGCTCTAGAGCGGCGACGGCTGTGTTACCGAGGGATTATCTGTCCGGCGTTTATATTTTCCTCGTTGATTTGTTTATTTTCACAAAATCATCACATCTGCGCGCCTACAGTGAAATCACTCCTTTGGAGATCACACTTAACACCCGCCCGCATGCGGGTGTTTTTTTGCCTGAAATTTGGCTCGGCGAACACCTGCGGCTATCAGTGGTCACAATTTAGTACACGTCACAAAGGAGACGATTCATGGTTATCCATTTCAACGTCGATGGTCATTTAGCCTGCGGGCATAAAGGCAAACATCTCACTGCCAGCCGCGAACTCAATCGCGTGAAGTGCCGCAGCTGCCGTAACACAGATGCGTACAAGCAAGCCAGAAAAGATCAGCGTAACGCGGCTCGACGCGCAACACGCCAGGCCAAAACCACACACCACGCCGTCAACTGGCGCTCCTCATGGGTAGAGCGTTTGACTGCGATGCCTGGGCGTCAACGCCTGCCTCGCGGCTTTGCCGGACAAGCCTTCGTTTAGTCCGCAATAAAAATGGGCCGGCGAGTGCCGGCCCATTGCTTACTAGTTGTTGCCCTGAACATCCTTCACGGTCTTCAAAGCCCGGTTCGTTAAATCAATACACTTCTGTTTGTCGCCTGCCTTTTGCGCGGCCTCGGCATCTTTACGGTCTTGCTGGATATTGCCCAAAGCAGGCTGTCCCATCACTGCCGTCTGTTTGAGGTCGTGCAGTTTCTGCAAGTTAATGGCGCACAAGTCATCAGCGGCAAACAGCGGTGTTGCAACAATCAAAGACGCGAAGAACAGACCTAATCGTTTCATGACGAATTCCACCTGTTTGGACTTAGGAATTTGACTATAGATGCTGAATTGAAAGAGCGACGGCCAAGGCATATGAAACGCTGAAACAAACAGCCGAACACTAATCCAGCGGCTTGCCGGCGGTCTCCTTGACCCTCATCAAACCGATCAAGGTCAGACCGACGCAGAACATCATGTACAGGGCTGGCGCGTTGTTATTGCCCGTCAGCCCGATAAGCCCGGTGGCAAAAAACTGCGCAAAGCCGCCGAAAACAGAGACGCCCAGGCAATAAATGATCGACAACCCGGTCGCACGAATCGCCCGTGGAAACAGCTCGGTCACCAGCACCAGTGTCGGCACGGTAATCAGCACCAACAGAAACGTGGTGACCAATGAAACGGCCAGCAGTGTTACCAGCGTCGGATACAGATTCATCAACATAAAGGCCGGATAAATCAGCAGCAGCATCGGAACGCAGCCCAGCGCAATCGTGCGCCGCCGACCGATGCGATCACTCAACCGCCCCGCCCAGATCGACAGGCTGATCTGCACCAGCGCGCCAAGACAGGCAGCCGTCGTGCCCATGGTCATCGGCAGATGCAGGACAGTCACGGTGTAGTTGGTCATGTAGTCGAGCACGATATAGCTGGATGCCGTGCTGCCGATCACCAGCAACACACCGCTGACGACCGTGCGCCGATAGTCCCTGAAAATGACTCGCAGACTGGATGTCGCCTCATTGCCCTCTGGCGTTTCAGCGGCGGTTTCCTTCAAATGACGGCGGATGTAGATGCCGACAGGAATCACCAGCATCCCCAACACAAACGGCAGCCGCCAGCCCCAGCTTTCCAGTGCTTCAGCGCTCAAGGATGAACTGAGCGCCAGCGCCACCAGCGCGCCGAGCATGAAGCTCAATCCCTGACTGAACAGCTGCCAACTGCCATAAAAGCCACGACTGCGATCGTCAGCGTATTCCATCAACATCGCCGTGGAAGCGCCCACTTCGCCACCGATCGCGAAGCCCTGCACCAGCCGCGCCAGCACTATGATCACCGGCGCCGCGAGACCGATCTGCGCATACGTCGGCGCGATGGCAAACATCAGCGAACCCAGCGCCATCAGCCAAAGCGTCAGCATCATCGCCGGTTTACGCCCGACCCGGTCGGCATAAGCGCCCAACGCCAAACCGCCAATCGGGCGCATGCCGAAGCCGACACCAAAGGTTGCCAGTGACAGCAGCAATTGTCCTAACGTGCTTTCCACCGGGAAAAACTGCCGACCAATGAGCGTGGCAAAAAAGCTGTAAACAGAAAAATCGTAGAACTCCAGCCCGGAGCCGATGGTGATCGCGGCAATGGCACGCGCGCCAAGCGGTTTTCGAACTGAAGAAGTCGCAGGTATTGCGCTGGAAACAGATGCAGACATCGGGTGAACTCCTCAAAGATCGATCACGAATCAGCGCAGAAAGGTTTCAACCAGGCGCACCCAATAGCTGGCCCCTGTCGCGAGGCATTGATCGTTGAAGTCGTAACCCGGGTTGTGCACCATGCAGCCACCCTCGCCGTCCCCGTTGCCAATCAGCAGGTAGCAGCCGGGGCAGCGCTGCAACATGACCGCGAAATCTTCGCTGCCGGTCAGCGGTTGCAGATCGCGGACCAGGCCCTCCTCACCCAGCCAGTCAACGGCAACTTGTCGGGCAAATTCGGTGCTTTCGGCATGGTTGATCAACGGCGGAAAACGCTGGGCCTGATCGACGACGACAGTGGCACTCGCGCCGAAGCTTGTTGCCTGCGCTTCGGCAAGGTCGGTGATTCGTAAGATCAATTCGTCGCGAACTTCAGGTTTCAGTGCGCGCACGCTCAGTTGCAGTTCGGCGTGATCGGCAATGACGTTCGGGGCGATGCCGGCGTGGAAGGAGCCGACGGTGACTACGGCAGTGTCGAGCGGATTAACGTTGCGCGAGACGATGCTTTGCAGCGCCATGACAATCGCAGCGCCGACAAACAACGGATCAATGGCTTTGTGCGGCATCGCGCCATGCCCGCCAATACCGTCGACTCGAATGGTCACGGTATCGGTGGAGGCCATGAACGGCCCCGGTAAAAAACCGAGCTTGCCGACCGGCAGGCCCGGCATGTTGTGCATCGCAAACACTGCATCGCAGGGAAACAGCTCGAACAAGCCGTCATCCAACATGCGTTGCGCGCCGCCATCGCCCTCTTCTGCGGGCTGGAAAATCACTACCAGCGCGCCATCGAATTCGCGACTGTCGGCCAGATGTCTGGCAGCCGCGAGCAGCATCGCAGTATGACCGTCGTGCCCGCAGGCATGCATCACGCCATCGTGTCGGCTGGAATACGCCAGGCCCGTTTGCTCAACAATCGGCAAGGCGTCCATGTCGGCACGCAGGCCGATCATTTTACTACCGCTGCCGTTGCGCAACAGTCCAACGACGCCGGTGCCCGCCAGACCGCGATGCACCTGATAGCCCCATTCTTCAAGTTTTCCGGCAACGAGGT
The DNA here is from genome assembly GCF_029959385.1 of Pseudomonas sp. PS01303. Classification (NCBI taxonomy): domain Bacteria; kingdom Pseudomonadati; phylum Pseudomonadota; class Gammaproteobacteria; order Pseudomonadales; family Pseudomonadaceae; genus Pseudomonas; species Pseudomonas sp. PS01303. Next base: position 20,463 of record NZ_JASCPK010000013.1, on the reverse strand, counting down.
CGGCAGTGGCGAACTCCTCAAAGCTCAATTCTGGATGGGCATGAATGTGTTGCCGCAGCGCAATCATTTCTTCCTCGATCGCGCGGATACCGGGCAGCGCAGGCAGGTCGATCATCACGTACTCCTCATTTTTTAAAGTCTTGTTTTCGGGTGTTCCGCTGATAGGCTGCGATGCTAATCAGTTGGCGATGGCCGTGGCAGTCGCAAAAAGCGGGGGCTGAAACCCGCTGGTTTACACCTTTGACTGGGAGAAGTGATGAAGCTGCATCAATTGCGCGCGCTGGTGATGACCGCCGACTGCGGGAGCATTCGTGCTGCCGCGCGGCAACTGGGTGTCTCGCAGACCTCAGTCGCCAAAGCGTTGCGTGAGCTTGAAGAACACCTGCATTTGCCACTGCTGGTGCGCAATGCCAACGGCGTGGTGCTGACCCAATACGGACAGTCTCTACTGCAACATGCGCGGCAGATGCTCAGTCAACTGGAGCGCGCGCAGCTGGAACTCGCGCATCTGAGCCACGAGGCGCAAGGCCAGTTAAGGTTGGGGATCTCACCTTGGATGGGCATGACGTTATTGCCGGAAGTGGTGATGCTGTTTCGTCAACGCATGCCGAAAGTGCGTCTGGAGATTTTCGAGGGGTTGATGGCCGTGGCGCTGCCAAGATTGCGTGACGGCACGATGGAATTTGCGGTTGGCCTGGTCTCTTCGCTGCTGCCGCGACCGGAATTCGTCAGCGACCCCCTCTTTGCTTATCAGATGGCGGTCGTTGCCCGCCGCGAGCATCCACGGCGGCACAGTCAATCCATTCATGAATTGCTCGATCTGGATTGGGTGGTGAACTACCCGGATGCCAGTCACGAAGGCCTGATGACCGAACTGTTCTGGCAACACGGTGCGCAGATCGATATGCAGCACATCCACCGCGCGCACTCACCTCAGCTGACGTTATCGATGATTGAGCAAACTGACATGCTCAGTTACTTCCCCGAGCCGATGTTGACCGTGCCAATGTATGGCGAACGCGTGGCGCGACTGCCGCTGAAGGAAGATTTTGCGACTGACACGATAGGCATCGTCACCACCCGCAATGTGCAGTTGGGCGTGGCGGCTCAGTGTTTTGTTGAGTGCCTGACGCAGGTTATCCGCCGTCGCGCGCGTTCGGCGCGCAGTGAAGATGTTGAGTTGTTCGATACGCTGGAATTGTTGATCTGAATGCTGGGCGGGTTTTTTCTGGGCACAAAAAAGGGCTTGCATGAGATATGTCATGCAAGCCCTTGATATTCATGGTGCCCGAAGCCGGAATCGAACCGGCACGCCCTTACGAGCGGGGGATTTTAAGTCCCATGCGTCTACCAGTTTCGCCATTCGGGCGGTAGCGCGGTGTTGCTGTCTCCGACTGTTCAGTCGCGATCCTGACAGGATGCAGGCTTGAACAGCCGAGCGGGAAATATATACATCACTCCCCGGTGAAGCAAGTTCGCATTGGCTGTTTTAAAGACTAAATCGTACAGCGCAACGCAAATAAAAAAGCTCCGTAAATCATGGATCTACGGAGCTTGTTTATAGTGGAGGCCGAGGTCGGAATCGAACCGGCGTAGGTGGATTTGCAATCCACTGCATAACCATTTTGCTACTCGGCCTCAAAACGTTTGCTATCAGTAGCACAACAACAAACGCGTTTTAAACTTGGAGCGGGAAACGAGACTCGAACTCGCGACCCCGACCTTGGCAAGGTCGTGCTCTACCAACTGAGCTATTCCCGCTTGGTGATGCGCATTCTATAGAATTAAGAAGCTCCGTCAACCCCTTGATTCAAAAAAGTTTTATTTCTTTTCAACATCGGTCTTCAGATGCGGCCAGGCAGCGCGAAGGTATTGAACCATCGACCACAACGTCAGGCCTGCGGAGATCATCAACAGCGAATAACCCAGAATGACCCAAAAGGTAAAGTCCTTCGGATTGGCCAACAGGATCACCAGCGCGAGCATTTGTGCGGCGGTTTTCCATTTGCCGAGATTGGACACGGCGACATGCGCGCGAGCACCCAGCTCGGCCATCCACTCACGCAGTGCCGACACGACAATCTCGCGACCGATGATAACGGCGGCTGGCAGAGTCAACCACAGGTTGCCGTGTTCTTGCACCAACAACACCAATGCGACGGCAACCATCAGCTTGTCGGCAACAGGGTCGAGGAAGGCGCCGAATGGCGTGCTTTGCTCCAGGCGACGGGCCAGATAACCATCCAGCCAGTCCGTTGCAGCGGCAAAGGCAAACACCGAAGCGGACGCCATGTAGCTCCACTGGTACGGCAAATAGAACAGCAAAATGAAGATCGGGATAAGCAGGACGCGTAGAACGGTAATCAGATTAGGGATATTCATCGGCACAACTGGCTACGAGGTGAGGGGGCATTCTACTCGCTATGCAGGTTCGCATAAATCGACTCTGCGAGCTTTTTACTGATCCCCGGGGCTTTGGCGATCTCTTCGATGCTGGCACGAGTCAGCTCCTGCAATCCACCAAAATGTTTGAGCAAATCTCGACGCCGGGTTGGCCCGACACCGGCAACGCCTTCCAGCGTTGACGTACGCCGGGTTTTGCCGCGACGTGCGCGGTGCCCGGTAATTGCAAAACGGTGAGCTTCGTCGCGAATCTGCTGGATCAAATGCAGCGCCGGCGAGTCGCCGCGAAGCGTGAACTCGTGCGCCGCATCATTCAGATACAGAGTTTCGAAACCAGCCTTGCGTGTTGCGCCTTTTGCGACGCCAAGCAAGATCAGATCCGGTACCGCCAATTCGTTGAGCACGTCACGCGCCATCGACAGCTGCCCTTTACCACCGTCCACCAGCAGAATATCCGGCAGCTTGCCCTCGCCTTCCTTCAGCTTGCTGAAACGACGGGTCAAGGCCTGGTGCATGGCGGCGTAATCGTCGCCCGCCGTCACGCCTTCGATGTTGTAGCGACGGTAATCCGACTTGATCGCGCCTTCCGGGCCGAACACTACGCACGATGCGACGGTCGCTTCACCGCTGGAATGACTGATGTCGTAGCACTCAAGCCGTTGCGGCGGCTCGTCCAGATTCAATACTTCAGCCAGCGCTTCGAAACGCGCAGCGGTGTGCTGACGGTTGGCCAGTCGTGCGCTCAATGCTTGTTCGGCGTTGGTGACGGCCAACTGTTGCCAGCGCGCTCGCGTACCACGCACCCGATGGCTGATAGCCAATTCACGCCCGCGCAGTTTGTGAATGGCTTCGATCAGCGTCGGGAAATCTTCGTGAACGACGTTGACGATCAACTCGCTCGGCAGATCGCGCTCCGGGCTGCTGATGAAATACTGCCCGAGAAACGCCGCCATCACTTCAGAGACGTCTTCTTCAATCCCGACCTGCGGGAAGAAATTTTTGCTGCCGAGTACGCGTCCGCCACGGACACTGATCAAGTGGACACAGGCGCCACCGGGATTCACGAACGCAGCGATGACGTCGATATCGCCCGTGCCACCTTCCATGCTCTGCTGATCCTGGACTCGGCGCAGCAAGGCGATCTGATCGCGAAGTTCGGCGGCGCGCTCGAACTCCAGGTTAATAGCGGCCTCCTCCATCGCCGTCGACAGTTCATTGGTCAGCGCATGGCTGCGGCCTTCAAGGAACATCACTGAGTGACGAACGTCTTCGGCGTACACCTCAGGCTCGACCAAGCCTACGCACGGGGCTTTGCAGCGCTTGATCTGATATTGCAGGCACGGACGGGTGCGGTTCTTGTAATAGCTGTCTTCGCACTGACGGACGAAGAAAGTCTTTTGCAACAGGCTGAGACTTTCGCGAATCGCCCCGGCGCTCGGGTATGGCCCGAAGTATTTGCCTTTGGCCTTTTTCGCGCCGCGATGAATGCTCAGACGCGGAAACTGTCCGTCCGACAGGAATACGTAAGGATAGGATTTATCGTCGCGCAACAGAATGTTGTACGGCGGCCGCCATTCCTTGATCAGCGTCTGCTCGAGTAGCAGCGCCTCGGTTTCGTTGGCGGTGATGGTCGTTTCGACCTGAGCGATACGCCCGACCAGCGCAGCGGTTTTTGGCGCCAGCCCGGTCTTGCGGAAATAACTGGCCAAACGCTTCTTGAGGTTCTTGGCCTTGCCGACATAGAGCAGGCGCGCATCGCTGTCGAACATGCGATAAACGCCGGGGCGCCCACTGACGGTGGAGAGAAAGGCGCCGGAATCGAATACTTCAGTCATGGTCAGGCGCTGGCATCGACCATGCCGTGTCGGACTGCCAGAAGGGTCAACTCAACATCGCTGCTGATCGAGAGCTTCTCGAAAATACGGTAACGGTAGGTGTTCACGGTTTTTGGCGACAGGCACAACTTGTCGGAAATGATCTGCACTTTCTGACAACCAACAATCATCAACGCAATCTGGATTTCGCGCTCGGACAAGGCATCGAACGGCGAATCGTTGGTCGGCTGGAAAGACTTGATCGCCAACTGTTGAGCGATCTGCGGGCTGATGTAGCGCTGACCGGCAAAGACCAGGCGAATGGCCTGAACCATCTCCGGCAATCCCGCGCCCTTGGTCAGGTAACCGGCGGCACCTGCTTGCAGCAACCGTGTCGGAAAGGGATCTTCTTCGCACACAGTGACGGCAACCACCTTGATATCCGGATGACTGCGCAGCAGCTTGCGGGTGGCTTCAAGGCCGCCGATGCCGGGCATCTTGACGTCCATCAGCACCACGTCGGGCTTCAACTCACGCGCCTTGATCAGGGACTCTTCCCCGGACTCGGCCTGGCCGACCACTTGCAGGCCATCGATATCGGCCAGCATCCGTGTAATGCCTGTACGAACGAGATCATGGTCATCGACCACTAGCACCCTAATCAAGCAGACACCTCGCGATATGGTCTTATTGGGATGCCCGACACCTTAGCAAAAAGAGCCAGACAGACCTAGCGGAAAGCCGCATTTAAAAAGTTTCAATTCATCTTTGAGGTCTTGCCAGCCGTGGCTTTCAGAGCACAGGCGTGCTCAAATCGAGCTGCATGCGCAGGAAACACTCGTCCTTTCCATGAAGCTGTAGTCCTTTTCGCTGATACAAATTTTTTGCCGGATTGTTTTCGAATACCGTCAGCCGCAAAGCCGAACGCTTCTCATGGCGAGCCATCTCGATAACCTGATCAATTGCCCAGGATCCCGCGCCCTGCCCCTGAAACGCTTCAGCCAGCTGCAATTCGCGTATGTACAGTGCCCGCGCATCGCGGCTCAGGCTGAGAAACCCCAGCGCGATATCATTGCGGGTTACCAGCCAGTTTTCCCGGCCCATCCAGGCGACGTCAAAGGCTTCATCCTGCCACAGCAGCTCATGTTGAATGTAGTACGGCAACATGTTCCTGCAGGTGAGATCGCGGGCGAACGCCAAGTCCTCAGGCGTTGCACGACGCAACCGAAATCTCATCGTGGCAGATCCACTGCAACGACCCGCCCGCTCCATTCGCCATCACGACGCTGTGCGACTACCAGACAATCGCCCGCTCCTGCTGCCGAAGCCACAAGATCGCCAGTTTCTGACCAGATCGCACTGCGCCCCGCAGACTGCCAGCCGCCGGTGAGACCTCCGTGATTGGCCATCAATACGGCCATCGAATGGTGACGAGCATAGCCGTGCAGCAAAGCAGAGTCTGGCTCGTAGCCTTTCTCGCTGATCAATACACCCGCCGCGTACAGATTGGCACTCTGGTCAGCGGCAGCGGCCGCGTGGCTGGCGTTATTGAAATCAGCGCAAACCGCCAGCGCAACCTTATCGTCACCGATTCGCAGTGTTGCACCGCCGATGCCGGGGGCGAAAATCCGCTCCTCGCCCGTGTGCAAATGTTGTTTGCTATAAACACCGAGCGAACCATCAGCCCCCAAGACCAACGCGCCAATCCATACCGCAGTTGGTTTATCCGCCCGGATCGGCATCCCGACGACAGCGGTGATGCCCAGCGTTCGCGCCAGATCGCGTAACGGTTGAATGACCGCATCGTGCGGATCAATGGCCAACGCTGCTGCCGCCTCACCTTCATAACCGGTCAGCGACAACTCCGGAAAGACCAGCAACTCGACGCCCTGCTCCGCCGCCACTTCGATGAAGCACAAATGGCGTTGGATATTCGCCGCAAGATCCCCCGCAATGGAGATGGATTGGGCAGCAGCAATGGTCAGCGTCGACATGGTTCATCCTTGGGTTCAGGCAAAACGCTGAGTTTGTCACAACTGTTGCTACGCTCAAGCGATAGGCAAATTGTTCTTCACGCCATAGCATTTTATGATTGCTGAGGCGCATCGGCCTCTAGTAAGCTCGGCGCATTCATTGGAGACAGACCATGTTCAACGCCCTTCCACCGCTTCGTGTCGTCAGCGCCCTGCGCTCGATGGCGGCTGCGTGGGCGAAAGACGTTTGTGCTCCGGTCAGCTTTTATTTTGGGTATTGGTTTAGCCACTAGCGCGCCTGATACCCAAACGGCGCCCATATAAAACGGGTCGCCTACCAGAGATTTCTCAACCCCCGGTCGGCCTCCCGACCGGGGGTTTTGTTTTTTCTGGCCCCTGCTTTTTCAGCAACACACCAGACACTTTTGAGGATTTACCCATGAACTACGCCACTTATTACCGTTACGACACTTTTACCGCCTGGCGATTTACCAGCCTCCGCTCGGGACAGCCTGCCGCCTCCGATCGGTCACCCACCGGTGGCAAACGCACACACGTAGCCAATACGGCCAATTGTCGAACACCCCAGTAGGGCCGAGCGAGCGGGAAGCACCCGCCGCCAGCCCAGGAATTGTGAATATGAACTCGTCCGTTTCTGCTCTGCCACTGTCCAGCCTCAACTCTGCCAACGTAGCGCTGACCCTGCGTCTGCCCAGCTCGTTGCAACTCAAGCAGCAATTGCCCCTGAGCACTGCCTTGAGCCAGCAAGTCGCCACGCACCGCCAGGCGGTACGCGCCATTCTCAACGGTGAAGACCAACGTTTACTGGTCATCGTCGGCCCTTGCTCAATCCATGATCCTCAGTCTGCCCTCGAATACGCCGGCAAACTCGCCCGTCTTGCCGATCAAGTCAGCAACGAAATGCTCCTGGTGATGCGCGCTTACGTGGAAAAACCCCGTACTACGGTGGGCTGGAAAGGTCTCGCGTATGATCCGCACCTCGATGGCAGCGATGACATGGCGGCAGGCCTGAGCCTGTCGCGCGAACTGATGCTGGAAATGATTCGCCTCGGTTTGCCAGTCGCTACCGAACTGCTGCAACCCATGGCCGCCGGTTACTTCGATGACCTGCTGAGTTGGGTCGCCATTGGCGCGCGCACCACCGAATCGCAGATCCATCGCGAAATGGCCAGCGGTCTGGGCATGCCGGTCGGCTTCAAAAACGGCACCGACGGTGGCGCCGCAGTGGCCGTTGACGCCATGCGCTCAGCCGCACACCCGCATCGGCATTTCGGTGTCGACAGCCAAGGGCATCCGGCAATCATTCAAACGCCGGGCAATGCAGATACCCACTTGGTACTGCGCGGCGGCCACAAGGGGCCGAACTACGACCGCAACAGCGTAACCGCCATCAATGCCGAACTGACCCGACTGAAAATCCCCGGCCGGATCATGGTCGATTGCAGTCACGCGAACAGCGGCAAGGATCCTTCGCGTCAGCCCGCTGTTTTCAATGACGTACTCGAACAGCGCCTGCAAGGTGACCGTTCACTGATCGGCATGATGATCGAGTCGCATCTTTTCGAAGGTTGCCAGCCGCTGAGTCCTACGATGCGCTACGGCGTTTCCATCACCGATGGTTGCCTGGGTTTCAACGCGACGGAGCACCTGCTTCTGGATGCCGCAAAGCATTTGAGTGCTCAGCCGCGCACCTGATGACAATGCCCTCCGGTACTTTTCGCACCGGAGGGCAATCGTGCTACTCAACTCGTAGCAGCGTTATTGCGGAGGCTTGACTGTCATCATCCGAGCGCTCCACTGAATAGGCGATGCGCACTGTCGAGCCCTGATGCTCACGCCAGAACCGGTGGGGCACGATAAACACCAACGGCTGCCCCGCTGACTCGCGGGTAATCTCACGCTCGTCACGATGGTTGAAGTAATCACCATCACACTTGAGATAGACCAACTCACCCTCCTGAGCTTGGGCATTGCCGATCACAACGGTGATGCCATCCGTTGAGTCCACCACATCAAGCACTTCGTCCTGAGCTTCGAGGACATCCGGCGCCTCGAGCAAACCACGAATCAAAGGTGCGATGACAAAGGTTGCGATGTCGGAATCTCGCGCCTCGCCAGTTTTCGGTTCAACCCGATAACGCGCTGTCACTTCGCCGCCAAGATGTCCCGCAATAAGATCAGCACCAATCCAGAAAGACAGCGTATTGCCTACCGCCAACGACTGTAGGGTCAATGCATCGTTAAACACCTCCGTCAGAACAGCGCCTTGCCAGGTCAACAACACTCTGTCGCCTTCGGCCATACGTGAATACGGTCGAAGGCTGATGCAGGTGCCTTCGCTGAGTCGCTCAGGATCAAGGATTGCGCCAACCGCTTCTTCGACATAGGGCGCAAGCAATCTCGGGCGAACATCGCCGACGTCCAGTTGCAACCTTGCCGACGTGAGCGGTTGCGCTTGTTTGGCACTGAAAAGCGTCCAGTAGATTTCCAGCGACCCACCATCCAGCGCCGCGACATGCACGCCTTTGATGACGAATACGATTTCCTTGCCGACCTGTGCTTCGCTGACGAAACGAGCACATTCATGCTGATAGGTGAACCCATCGATATCGAGCCCTTCCCAGCGCAACAGCACTTTATCGCCGCACGCCATGTTCGGGTAAGGCGGGATCCGGACGATGGCCCTCTTCAGGGACGGGTCAAGTACGGCTTGTGTCATCGAATCAAGATTCGGTGCGGGCAATGCAAGCACTGCCTCGACATCCAGGGTATTGCCCGCTCGAAAGCAGAACTCCAGCGACGTTTCATCCGCTTTGAAACTCAGCGCGCCCTGTTTATCCAGTGCAACCCAGCGCTGCTGAAAAGTGCCTGGGCTCTGCGCTGACGCGACTGACAGATGTGCTTCATGCGTAGTCATGGGTGCCTCCATTCCTTGGATTAAACGCTGTCGTCAATGACTGCGTTGACTGCCCCTATTTAACGCGCTCAATCATTCAATGGATATCAGCCGATTGCCTTTAAGCACGGAGGCAAAGGCATCACGCAAAGTAGGCAAGCCGCAAAAAATACCAACACGCCGTCCGATAGACGTCCAAAGAATAGGAGCTGGATTTCAGCACTTTCCGAAGTTTCGTACAGCTTCTAGTCCAGATTCCAACGACAACCGAGGCTTATTCGTACTTCGCTAACGGAATGACTGTTTTAGAGTGGCACGCAGATTTCACCCAGAACCTCTGCGAAAAGGTAGTCAACATGCAACGGAATGCTACAACTCAGTACCCGATCCTGCTGGTACATGGCCTGTTCGGATTCGAGCGTATTGGCTCCTTCGAACTCTTCCACGACGTCAAGAATGCACTTCAGGCTGTCGGCTGCCGAGTGTTTGTGCCGCATCTTTCAGCCACTCACGACAATGAAATGCGCGGTGAACAATTGTTGCGGCAAATCGACCGGGTGCTGAGGGGCACCGATTCGAGCAAAGTCAATCTGATCGGGCATAGTCAGGGCGCACTCGCCGCCCGATACGCTGCGGCGCTTGCCCCACACGCCGTCGCTTCCGTGACGTCGGTGAGTGGCCCCAACCAGGGTTCGGAATTGGCCGATGTGTTGCGTGAAGCACTGATTCCCGGACAACTGCCAGAAAAAATCGCGCAGACCGTCGTCACGTTATTTGCCGATTTTTTGTCGGTGCTCAGTGGCCGCATAGCCATGCCGCAGAATGCGATCGCTGCGCTTGGCGCCCTGACGACGCAAGGCATTGGCCGCTTCAACGAAAAATATCCTCAGGGCCTGCCCGACAGTTGGGGCGGCCAAGGGCAAGAGTCGGTCAATGATGTTCGTTACTATTCCTGGAGCGGCACGTTGCCGGATCACAGTCAGCCAACGCTCGATCCGGTGGAGCACATCTGCCGAAACCTGGCCAGATACTTCAAAAAAGACGCTGGGCAAAACGACGGATTTGTCGGCCGCTTCAGTTCTCACCTGGGGAAAGTGATCCGTTCGGACTACCCGTTTGACCATCTGTCCATTCTGCGTAGCGCAAGTGCCTTGCGCGCAGTATCACCGGATCCGATCGCACTCTACGTGGCGCATGCCCGCCGCCTGCAGGCAGCTAACCTGTGAAGTTGCCGCGTCACGCAAACGGAACTTTGCCGAGAAATCGCCCACTGAATCCGGTAGGCTCCGCACTTTACTGATATTGATTGGAGATTTTCCCCATGGCTAAAGCCACTGCCCGTCACATCCTTGTTGCCAGCGAAGACAAGTGCAACGAACTCAAAGCCCAGATCGAAGCCGGTGCTGATTTCGCCGAAGTGGCCAAGGCCAACTCCACCTGCCCTTCCAGCCGTCAGGGCGGCGACCTCGGTTCGTTCGGTCCTGGCCAGATGGTCAAGGAATTCGACACCGTAGTATTCAGCGCACCGGTCAACACCGTGCAAGGCCCGGTGAAAACCCAGTTCGGTTATCACCTGCTGGAAGTGACCAGCCGTCAGGACTGATCCTTCGCATTGAATGAAACATAACGGCCCGCCTTTTGGTGGGCCGTTGTGTTTCAGTTACACGATACGGCTGGCGAGCCGCGCGTTGCTCGCGTACAAATTACGCTTATCGATCACCCGGCTCTAAGGCTGACAATGCGACTGGCTTTCCCCACATTGATGTTCACTGCCGTGACGCTGCTGTTGAGCGCCGTAGGTGTGAGCGCGGCACCGCAACATGCATTGACTGTTTATGGCGAACCGGCGAAATACCCCGCCGGTTTCAGCCACTTCGACTACGCCAATCCGCAGGCGCCCAAGGGCGGAACGATGCGCCGCTCGGCGATCGAGATCGGCCACTTCGACCATGTCCTTCCTTATATAGACAAAGGCATCGGCGTCACCCAGATCGACGGCATGCTCTATTCGCCGCTGGCGCAGCGCTCGATGGATGAGCCTTACACCGTCTACGGCCTCGTCGCGCAAAAAATCGAGCGCGCTGACGATGGGTTGTCCTTGCGCTTTTTCATCAACCCCAAAGCGCGTTTCGCCGACGGTACGCCGATCACCGCCGAGGACGTGCGCTACACCTACGATTTGTTGATGACCCAAGGCAGCCTGCGCTATCGCACGCAATTCGCCGACGTCAAAGGCGTCGAAATCGAAGCGCCGCTGACGGTGCGCTTCGATTTCAAGAGCAATGAAAACCGCACCCTGCCACTGGATATCGCCACTCTGCCGGTGTTTCCCGAGCATTGGTGGAAGACCCGTGACTTCGCTGGCGGTGGCGGCTATGAAGCGCCATTGGGCAGCGGCCCGTATCGCGTCGGCAAGGTCGACTCCGGACGCAGTATCACTTTTGAACGCAATGCCAACTGGTGGGGCAAGGATCTGCCGGTCAGCCGCGGCTTGTACAACTTCGATCACTTCAGCATCGAGTATTTCGGCGACACCGACGTCGCCCGTCAGGTGCTGCGCGGTGGCGCTTATGACTATAACCGCGAGTTCTCGGCCACCGGTTACTCGATCGGTTACGACAGCCCGGCATTGAGTGACGGACGCCTGCAAAAGGCTCATTTGGCCACTGAGGCGCCACAATCGGCGCAAGGTTTCGTCTTCAACCTGCAAAAGCCGATGTTCCAGGATCGTCGCTTGCGTCAGGCACTGGCCATGCTCTGGGATTTCGAGTGGAGCAACCGGCAGATGATGCGCAACCTGTACATCCGCCAGCAAAGCTACTTTTCCAACACTGAGCTCGCGGCGTCAAAACTGCCCGATGCGCAGGAACTGCAGATCCTGGAGCCGCTGCGTGGCCAGGTGCCTGACGAAGTCTTCAATCAAGTGTTCGAGGCGCCGAAAACCGACGGCAGCGGGATGATCCGCGATAAACAGCTGCAAGCCTTGCAACTGCTGGAACAGGCTGGCTGGAAACCGGATGGCGACCAGTTGGTCAACGCCGAAGGCGAGCCGCTGAGCTTCACTTTTCTGGTCAGCCAGAACGGCATGGATCGCTTGCTCCTGCCTTATAAACGCACGCTGAAACAAATCGGCATCGACCTCAATATCCGCCGCATCGATTCCTCGCAATACGTCAATCGCCTGATGAGCCGCGACTACGACATGATCGTCACTGGCTACCCGGTCAGCACCTCTCCCGGCGGCGAGCTGCTCAACTATTTCGGCTCGGCCTCGGCCAACGATCCCGGCGCCAACAATTACATGGTGCTTAAAAACCCGGCCGTCGATACGCTGATCAACGGCCTGATCCGCGCCTCGACGCAATCCGACATGCTGCATTACGCCCACGCACTGGATCGGGTGCTGCAATGGAATTACTACTGGATTCCCAACTATTACCCGCCGGGCACCTCGACGGTCTGGTGGAACCGCTTCGGCATGCCGGCGGTGCAAGCGAGCAATGACGAAGCGATCGAGAGTTGGTGGGAAATCAGCAGCACACCGCTGACCAACCAACAGATGACGGCCGAGAAAATCGGTCGTGGCAAACCCGGAGGGCCGCACTGATGTGGGGTTACATACTGCGGCGTCTGCTGCTGATCATTCCGACACTGGTGATCATTCTGCTGGTCAACTTCGTGATCATTCAGGCCGCGCCCGGTGGCCCGGTGGAACAGGCCATCGCTCACTTGCAAGGCATCGGCGGCGGCAATGTCGGTGGTGGTGCCAGTGAAGCCATTAGCAGTACATCGCGCGCCAGTCGCGGCCTCGACCCGCAACTGATCAAGGACATCGAAAAACAGTACGGCTTCGACAAACCCGCGCATGAACGGCTGTGGCTGATGCTAAAGAATTACGCGCAACTGGACTTCGGCAAGAGCTTCTTTCGCGGCGCCACGGTGACCGACCTCATCCTCGAAAAAATGCCGGTGACCATTTCCCTAGGGCTTTGGGCGACGCTGATCACCTATCTGGTATCGATTCCGCTGGGCATCCGCAAAGCCGTGCACCACGGCAGTCATTTCGATATCTGGAGCAGTACTGCAATCATCATTGGTTACGCGATGCCGGCGTTCCTCTTTGCGATGTTCCTGATCGTGGTGTTTGCCGGTGGCACTTCGCTGAACTGGTTCCCGGTGCGCGGTCTGGTCTCGGACAACTTCGAATCGCTGTCGACACTCGGCAAGATCACTGACTACTTCTGGCATCTTGTGCTGCCAGTGACGGCGCTGGTGATCGGCGGATTCGCCACGCTGACGATTCTGACCAAAAACTCGTTCCTCAACGAAATCACTCGCCAGTACGTGGTGACTGCCCGGGCCAAAGGCTTGAGCGAGCGACGCGTGCTCTATGGGCATGTATTTCGTAACGCGATGCTGCTGGTGGTGTCAGGCATTCCTCAAGCGTTTATCAGCGTGTTCTTTGCGGGCTCGTTGTTGATCGAAGTGATCTTCTCCCTCGACGGTCTCGGGCGCATGAGCTACGAAGCGGCCGTCTCCCGCGACTATCCGGTGGTATTCGGTTCGCTGTTCATCTTCACCCTGTTCGGCCTCCTGATAAAACTGATTGGCGACCTCTGCTACACGCTGGTGGATCCGCGCATCGACTTCGCCGCGAGGAACGCCTGATGTTCAAGTTTTCGCCGTTGGGCCGTCGCCGCTTCGAGCGCTTCAAGAAAAACCGTCGCGGCTGGTGGTCGTTGTGGCTGTTTATCGGTCTGTTTGCGTTGACGTTGGGCGGCGAGTTGATCGCCAACGACAAACCGCTGATGGTCAGCTATCAGGGTGAATGGTATTTCCCGGTGTTCAAGCGTCACACCGAGCAGGAGTTCGGCGGGCAACTACCGTTTCAGGCTGATTATCGTAGCGAGTATGTGCAGAATCTGATCCGCAAGGACGGTGGCTGGCTGCTATTCCCGCCGATTCCGTTCAGCGATGACACGCCCAATTACGACCTCAACAAACCGGCGCCGAGCCCACCGACAACGGTGAACTGGCTGGGCACCGACGATCAGGCGCGGGACGTACTGGCCCGAGTGATTTTCGGCGCCCGCGTGTCGATTCTGTTTGCGTTGATGCTGACGTTTGTCAGTGCCCTGATCGGCATTGCGGCCGGTGCGCTGCAAGGCTATTACGGCGGCTGGGTCGACTTGATCGGGCAACGCCTGCTGGAAGTCTGGTCGGGATTACCGGTGTTGTATCTGCTGATCATTCTCTCCGGTTTCGTCGAGCCGAATTTCTGGTGGCTGCTGGGGATCATGGCGCTGTTTTCCTGGTTGGCGCTGGTCGATGTAGTGCGCGCCGAGTTCCTGCGTGGGCGCAATCTGGAATACGTCAAAGCCGCGCGGGCCTTGGGGCTGACTGATCGCAAAGTGATTGTCCGGCACATCCTGCCCAACGCGATGAACGCCACGTTGAGCTATCTGCCGTTTATTCTGACCGGTGCAATTTCTACCCTCACCGCGCTGGATTTTCTCGGTTTTGGCATGCCCGCCGGCAGCGCTTCGCTGGGTGAACTGATCGGTCAGGGCAAACAGAATCTGCAGGCGCCATGGTTAGGTTTGACGGCGTTTTTCACCTTGGCACTGATTCTGTCGTTGCTGGTGTTTATCGGCGAAGCGTTGCGAGACGCCTTCGACCCACGCTCTTGAAGCAGAGATTGACGATGACTGACAACCTGATCGAAATCCGCGACCTCAACGTCGCCTTCAATGACCAGACCGTGGTGCGCAACCTGTGTCTGGACATCCGCCCCGGCGAGTGTCTGGCGCTGGTCGGCGAGTCGGGTTCGGGCAAATCGGTGACCGCGCATTCGATCCTGCAATTGCTCCCCGAATGCGATGCCCGCACCACTGGCAGCATTCGCTATCGCGGCCAGGAACTGGTCGGCGCTGACCCCAAGGTCTTGCGTGAACTGCGCGGCAATCGCATTGCCATGATTTTCCAAGAGCCGATGACTTCGCTCAATCCACTGCACACCATCGAAAAACAGATCGGCGAAACCCTGCTGCTGCACCGTGGCCTCGGCGGCAAAGCGGCGCAGTCGCGCATTCTGGAATTGCTGCAACTGGTTGGCATCAAAAAGCCTGAAGAACGCCTCAAGGCTTATCCGCATCAATTGTCTGGCGGGCAACGCCAGCGGGTGATGATCGCCATGGCGCTGGCGTGCGAACCGGAGCTGCTGATCGCCGACGAACCGACGACGGCGCTGGACGTGACGGTGCAGCGCAAGATCCTGCTGCTGCTCAAATCCCTGCAACAACGCCTCGGCATGTCGCTGCTGCTGATCAGCCACGATCTGAATCTGGTGCGCAGCATCGCTCAGCGGGTTTGCGTGATGAAGGCCGGGGAAATTGTCGAGCAGGCGCCGTGCGAGATTTTGTTTACCGAACCGAAGCATCCGTACAGCTGCGTCTTGCTCAACGCCGAGCCCGAGGGCGAAGCGCTGCCCCGCGATGAGCGCGAGAACGTGCTGGAAGTCGAGGATCTGCGGGTCGATTTTGCCTTGGGCGGCGGTCTGTTTCAGCGCAAGCAGTATTTGCGCGCAGTGGACGGTATCAGCCTGACCATTCAGCGTGGCAAAACCTTGGGAATCGTCGGCGAGTCCGGTTCGGGCAAATCAACGCTGGGTCAGGCGATTCTGCGCTTGCTCGACTCCGAAGGCAGCATCCGTTTTCAGGGCGAAGCGCTCGATGGGCTCAACCAGAAGCAACTGCGGCCATGGCGGCGGCAGATGCAGGTGGTGTTTCAGGATCCGTTCGGCAGCCTCAGCCCGCGCATGTCGGTGGCGCAGATCATCAGCGAAGGTCTGGAAGTGCATTGCGAATCCACCGCTGAAGAATGCGACGCGCAAGTGATCCGTGTGCTCAAGGAAGTCGGTCTCGACCCGGAAAGTCGTCATCGTTACCCTCATGAGTTTTCCGGCGGGCAGCGTCAGCGTATTGCCATCGCGCGGGCGCTAGTGCTGAAACCGGCGCTGATTTTGCTGGATGAACCGACATCGGCGCTGGATCGCACCGTGCAGAAACAAGTGGTCGCCCTCCTTCGTGATTTGCAGGAGAAGCACGGTTTGACCTATCTGTTCATCAGCCATGATCTGGCGGTGGTGCGCGCCTTGGCGCACGACATGATCGTGATCAAGGACGGCAAAGTGATCGAGCGTGGCGCCAGTCATGATGTGTTTGATTCGCCGCAGCATCCGTATACCAAAGAGCTGTTGGCGGCGGCGCATCCGGGGTAGGCGTTTTAGCTTAAAAAACTGCGTCGCGGCCATCGCGAGCAAGCTTTGCTCCTACAGATAACGCGAATTCTGTAGGAGCAAGGCTTGCCCGCGAAGAGGCCAGCACAGAAAACCAGAACATCCAGGATCCACCCCATGAACACCACCGAAAGCCTCAAGGACTACCAACGCGTGCGCACGCTGGCGATCCGTTCGTTGTTCGAGATCATCGAGCAGTCCAGCGAAGGCACGGTGATCGTTGATCGTGATGCCAATATCGTCTGGATGAATGAGCGTTACGCGCGCCGATTTGGCCTCGACTCCGCTGAAGGCGCCATCGGCAAGCCCTGCGAAAGCGTGATCCCCGGCAGCCTGCTGCGTGAAGTGGTGCGCACCGGGCGGCCGATCCTGCTCGACATGCAAGACACGCCAAAAGAACCGTTGGTGGTGATGCGCCTACCGATCCATGACGACGCCGGCACCGTCATTGGCGCCATCGGTTTCGCCCTGTTCGACGAGTTGCGCACGCTATCGCCGATGCTCAAGCGCTACCTGAGCATGCAGGAAGAATTGGCCTCGACCCGTTCACTGCTGCGCGCACGACAGACCAAATACAACTTCGCCCACTTCATCGGTACCAGCGCCGCCAGCCTTGAAGTCAAACGCCGCGCCCGTCGCAGCGCCAGTGCCGAGTCGCCGGTGTTGCTGCTCGGTGAAACCGGCACCGGCAAAGAGTTGTTGGCGCAGGCGATTCACAGTGCTTCGCCGCGTGCGCACAAGGCATTCGTCAGCATCAACAGCGCGGCGATTCCTGAAGCGCTGCTGGAGGCGGAATTCTTCGGCACAGCGCCGGGCGCGTTCACCGGCGCCGACCGCAAGGGCCGCACCGGCAAATTGCAAATCGCCCAGGGCGGCACGTTGTTTCTTGACGAGATCGGCGACATGCCGCTGCCGCTGCAAAGCAAACTGCTGCGGGTTTTGCAGGAAAAGGAATTTGAACCGGTAGGCTCGAACGAGGTGATTCAGAGTGATGTGCGGGTGATCGCTGCCACTTCGACCGATTTACAAGCGGCGATCAAACGCGGTGAGTTCCGTGCCGATTTGTATTACCGCCTCAATGTGCTGCCGATTCAAGTGCCGCCGTTGCGTGAGCGTCTTGATGATTTGCCGGCGCTCAGTGAAGCGATTCTGGAGGAGTTGCGCAGTCAGCATGAGCTGCACCGCGATGCGCTGGATCTGCTTGGGCAGCATGCCTGGCCGGGGAATATTCGCGAGTTGCGCAACGTGCTCGAGCGCGCGGCGCTGCTCAGTGATGACTTGATGCTGACGGAGAGTGACATTCGTGCAGCAATCGGGCCGCTGAGCCCGGTTGAGCGTGTGTCGGCGCCCACACTTGAAGCGCCAAGTGAGGAGACATTCGCTCAAGCGCGGGAGCGGTTTGATCGGCAATTGATTGAGGCCGCCCTTGCGCAATGTGCGGGGAAAGTGCCGGAGGCGGCGGCTCGGCTCGGGCTTGGGCGGTCGACGTTGTATAAGAAAATGGTGGCGCTGGGGATTGCATAGTCTCATTTAAGAGATATTTATCTCCCTAACAAGAAAAGATCAAAAGCTTCGTGAGCAAGCCCACTCTCACAGGGGAACGCATTCCAAAGGTGGGAGTGGGCTTGCTCACGAAGAGGTCGTCACAGACAACGAACATCTCAAAAAAGAGACAATACTTCATAATTTCGCGCCAAACACCAAGACAAATCCTTATATTTCAATAACTTAAACACCTGGCACGCATCTAGCTATACCCTCTCCCACACCGCACCACCCACAAAAATAACAACTCCGGAGAGACACACCATGAGTGTGATCATTGCCTTGGCAGCCCTCGCGCTGCTGATGCTCGCCGCTTACCGTGGCTACAGCGTTATCCTTTTTGCCCCGATCGCCGCGCTCGGCGCCGTCTTGCTCACCGACCCTTCCGCCGTCGCCCCTGCGTTCACCGGGGTGTTCATGGAGAAAATGGTCGGGTTCATCAAACTCTACTTCCCTGTATTTCTGCTCGGCGCCGTGTTCGGCAAGCTGATCGAACTGTCCGGTTTCTCACGTTCGATCGTCGCCGCCGCGATCAAACTCCTCGGCACCAAACAGGCAATGCTGGTCATCGTGCTGGTCTGCGCCCTGCTCACTTACGGCGGCGTTTCGCTGTTCGTGGTGGTGTTTGCCGTTTACCCGTTTGCGGCGGAGATGTTCCGCCAGAGCAACATCCCCAAACGGCTGATTCCAGCGACCATCGCCCTCGGCGCATTTTCCTTCACCATGGACGCCCTGCCCGGCACCCCGCAAATCCAGAACATCATCCCCAGCACCTTCTTCAACACCACCGCGTGGGCCGCGCCCTGGCTGGGTCTGATCGGCACAATCTTCGTGTTTTGCGCCGGCATGCTGTTTCTGCAGCGTCAGCGCAACAAGGCGCAACGGGCCGGCGAAGGTTACGGCACCGAACTGCGTAACGAACCGGAGACTGCTGAAGATCTGAAGCTGCCTAATCCGTGGATCGCGCTGTCGCCGCTGCTCGCGGTGGGCATCATGAACCTGCTGTTCACCCAGTGGATTCCGCAGTGGTACGGCAAAACCCACAGCCTCGCGTTGCCGGGCATGGCCACGCCGGTCACCACCGAAATCGCCAAATTGACGGCGATCTGGGCGGTTCAGGCCGCATTGTTGGTGGGCATTCTGATGGTGCTCGCGTTCGGCTTCACCGCGATTCGCAGCAAACTTGCCGAAGGCAGCAAAAGTGCGGTCAGCGGTGCGTTACTGGCGGCGATGAACACTGCTTCGGAATACGGCTTTGGTGCCGTGATCGCGTCCTTGCCTGGTTTTCTGGTGCTGGCAGACTGGCTCAAAGGCATTCCCAATCCGCTGGTCAATGAAGCGATTACCGTGACCCTGCTGGCCGGCATCACCGGCTCCGCCTCGGGCGGCATGAGCATTGCGCTGGCGGCGATGTCCGAGCAATTTATCGCAGCGGCACATGCGGCGAATATTCCGCTGGAAGTGCTGCACCGCGTGGCTGCGATGGCCAGTGGTGGCATGGACACCCTGCCGCACAACGGCGCGGTGATCACACTTTTGGCGGTCACCGGCCTGACCCACCGTGAAGCCTATAAAGACATTTTCTGTATTACGCTGATCAAGACCCTCGCGGTTTTCGTAGTGATCGGCACTTTCTACGCCACTGGCATTGTGTGAGGTATTCATGACCACTCTTACGGGCAAAACCGCACTGGTTACCGGTTCCACCAGCGGCATCGGTCTGGGCATCGCGCTGAGCCTGGCCAAGGCCGGCGCCAATCTGATTCTCAACGGTTTCGGTGATGCCTCCGCCGTGATTGCCGAAGTCGGCCAGTTCGGCGGCAAGGTCGGCCATCACCCCGCCGATGTCAGCGACCCGGTGCAGATCGCCGACATGATCGCCTACGCCGAGCGCGAGTTCGGTGGCGTGGACATTCTGGTCAACAATGCCGGCATCCAGCATGTCGCGGCGGTAGAAGAGTTTCCGGTGGAGCGCTGGGATTCGATTATTGCGATCAATCTGTCGTCGGTATTTCACAGCACTCGCCTGAGTTTGCCGGGCATGCGCACCAAGGGTTGGGGACGGATCATCAACATTGCTTCCGTGCACGGCCAGGTCGGCTCGACCGGCAAAGCGGCGTATGTTGCGGCCAAGCATGGCGTGATTGGTTTGACCAAAGTGGTCGGCCTGGAAACCGCGACCAGTAACGTCACCTGCAACGCGATCTGCCCGGGCTGGGTGTTGACGCCGCTGGTACAAAAGCAGATCGATGATCGCGCGGCCAAGGGTGTTGAACCGCAGCAAGCACAGCACGATTTGCTGGCTGAGAAACAGCCGTCACTGGAGTTTGTGACGCCGCAGCATCTGGGTGAGTTGGTGCTGTTTTTGTGCAGTGAGGCAGGCAGCCAGGTACGTGGGGCGGCATGGAACATTGATGGCGGTTGGCTAGCGCAGTGACGCTGTAGGAGTGAGCCTGCTCGCGATGGCAGTGTCTCAGTCGACAAATGTGTGACTGCGATTGAGCCATCGCGAGC
>NZ_JASCPK010000139.1:0-15881 GCF_029959385.1 Pseudomonas sp. PS01303 | reverse complement strand
CGATAGCGGTATGACATTCACCAAAGATGTGACTGATCTACCGCTATCGCGAGCAGGCTCACTCCTACAGGGACAGCGTAGCAACATGGAAATACGGGAACGACCATTCGCGCCGCACATGGAGCAGTTATTTCCCCGCAGTCCCACTAGAATGCATGCCATCGGGCCACTGCCAACGGAACTGCCATGCCGCATCGATCTGCGCTGTACTCCCAACGCTCGCTGGTACTCACGCTGATCGCCCTGCTCGGCGCCGGTTTCCTTGCCACGTCCCTGCTGAGCTACTACGCCTCGCGCGCCTCGATCCGCGACAACATCGTCAACACCGAGCTGCCGCTGACCTCCGACACGGTCTATTCGGAAATCCAGAAAGACCTCGTCCGACCGATCCTGATTTCTTCGATGATGTCCCGCGACACCTTCATGCGCGACTGGGTGGTCAACGGCGAGCAAAACCCCGAGCAAATGACCCGCTACCTCAACGAGGTCATGACCCATTACGGCGCCTACACCGCGTTTTTCGTCTCCAATAGCACCCTCACCTACTACCACGCCAAAGGCGTGCTCAAGCAGATCAAAGTCGAAGAACCGCGCGACGCCTGGTACTTCCGCGTGCGCGACATGAAGGATCCGTACGAGATCAACGTCGACCCGGATCTGGCCAACAAGGACAACCTGACCTTCTTCATCAACTACAAAGTCTACGACTACCACGACCGTTTCATCGGCGCGGCCGGCGTCGGTCTGACCGTCGACGCAGTGATCAAGCTGATCGACAAATACCAGCAGCGCTATCAACGCAGCGTGTACTTCGTCGACACCTTTGGCCGACTGGTGCTGACAGGCGCCGAAGGTGGCCCGGAAGGCGCGCACATCGGCCAGAGTCTTGGCGAAATCGAGAGCATGAAAAGTCTGGTCAGTCAGTTGCCGAAACCGCACAGCGGCAGCTACGAGTATTCCGCTGAAGGCCAAGGACATTTTCTCAACGTGCGCTTCATTCCCGAGCTGAACTGGTACCTGTTCGTCGATAAACGCGAAGACGGTGCATTGAGCGAAATCCGTCAGTCGCTCTATCTCAATCTGTTGATCTGCTTGCTGGTGACGCTGAGCGTGTTGGCGTTGCTCAATCGCGTGATCAAACGCTATCAGCGCAAAATCCAGGCGCAGGCGACGCTCGACAGCCTTACCGAGCTGCCCAACCGTCGCGGCTTCGACCTGCTCGCCGCGCAAGCCCTGCACGAAGCGCAACGCGAGACCAAACCGCTGACGGCGTTGCTGATCGACCTCGATCACTTCAAAGCGCTGAACGATACCTACGGGCACATGGCCGGTGACCAGGTGTTGATTGGCTTCGCCCGCGATCTGCAAAGTTGCCTGCGCCACGCCGACATCGTCTGCCGTTGGGGCGGTGAGGAATTTATCGTGTTGCTGAAGGACACCGACGGCGACACCGGTCAGAACATCGCCGAGAAAATTCGTCAGCACGTCGAACAACAGGAATATGCCTACAACGGTCACACCCTGAATCTGACGGTGAGCATCGGCGCCACCACCCTGCAACGCGATGACACCTTGCACAGTCTGCTGTCGCGGGCCGATCATGCGATGTACCGGGCCAAACAAACCGGCCGCAACCGCACCTGCGTGGAAATGCCTCACTCGACTTATGCCTGATTCCGACGTTAAACCCGACCATTGCCCGGCCTGCGGCGCCCGCAACGACTGCAGCCTGGCCGACCCGCGCACAGCCGACCGCGAATGCTGGTGCTACGGCGTCAGCATCGACCCGGCGGTGCTTGAAGCGCTGCCGCCAGCACTGCGCAACCAATCCTGCCTGTGCCCGCGTTGCGCGCAGGTCGAGGCGCAACTGCAAGCGGCCAAGCGGCCGATCCCGTAAGATACGCGCCCCTTCATTGATCGAACACTGAACATGCGCGTCGACCGTTTCCTCAGCAATCTACCGCGCTTCAACCGTCAGCAGGTGCGCCTGTTGCTGGTGGAAAAGCGCGTGCGGATTGACGGAAAAGTCGTCAGCGATCCGTACAGCGAGGTGCTGGAATTCAGCCGTGTCGAGGTTGATAACGAAGTGTTGCAAGTCGGCAAACCGGCGCGCTATTTCATGCTGCACAAACCGCCCGGCTGCGTCAGCGCCACCCGCGATCCGCAACACCCGACCGTGCTCGACCTGATCGATGAACCGGACAAGGACGACCTGCACATCGCCGGGCGTCTGGACTTCAACACCACCGGGCTGATGCTGATCACCAACGACGGCGCGTGGTCGCGGCGCTTGACCCAGCCCCAGACCAAACTGCCGAAGGTTTATTACGTCGAGACCGAGCAGGAAATTGGCGCGGAATATGCGATCACCTTTGCCGAGGGGATTTACTTCGCGTTCGAGGATCTGACCACGCAGCCGGCGCAACTGGAGCTGCTCGGCCCACGCTCGGCGCGGCTGAGCATCGTCGAGGGGCGTTACCATCAGGTGAAGCGCATGTTTGGTTTCTTCAACAACAAAGTCCTGCGCTTGCACCGTGAATCCATGGGGCTGTTACAGCTCGATGACGCGCTAAAACCGGGCGAGTACCGGGCTTTGCGCACCGAAGAGATTCATTTGTTCTAAGCCTGCGACCGCTCAGCAGAAGTTGTCGAACAATTTACCAACGGCACTTGCGCGATCCTGCCTCCCCTGCTTGAATCAGGACGTCGGCCGAAATGTGACCGATGAGTCACAACATACCTCTAAGAAACTTTTTGTCGGTCGTCAGCCCCAAGGGCTGCGCCTCAGCCGACAAACTGCCCGCCAATAACAATACCCGTCGACCTGCCTTACCGGATCGACATGGGCCAAGCAAATTCCAGGCGTATGCCTACCTGTCACAAAGCTCGTGCAATCTCACCATTGCGCGCATACCCGCTTGCTTGCCAGGAGTCTTATGACATGAGGCCAGAAATCGCTGTGCTGGATATACAGGGTCAGTATCGGGTTTACACGGAGTTCTATCGCGCAGACGCCGCAGAAAAGACCATCATTCTGGTCAACGGCTCGATGGCCACGACTGCGTCGTTTGCACAAACCGTGAAGAACCTGCACCCGCAATTCAACGTGGTCTGCTACGACCAGCCCTACGCGGGTCGGTCAAAAGCCCACAACCGCCACGAGAAACATCTGACAAAGGAAGTCGAAGGGCAAATCCTGCTGGAGCTGATTGACCACTTTGGCGCAGAGCACGTGCTGTCGTTTTCCTGGGGCGGTGCTGCGACCCTGGTCGCCCTCGCCCACCAGCCTCGGCGCATCGAACGGGCGGTGATCAGCTCGTTCTCGCCGGTGATCAACGCGCACATGCTCGACTACCTTGAACGTGGCGTCGACTACCTCGGCCAGCGCGACGGCGACCGCGTCGGCCATCTGGTCAACGACACCATCGGCAAACATTTGCCTTCGCTGTTCAAGCGCTTCAACTACCGCCACGTCAGCAGCCTGGCCGAGCACGAATACGGACAGATGCATTTCCACATCAGCGACGTGCTGCACAGCGACCGGCAGTGCTACTTGAACGCGGCGAAAAAGATCAACGTGCCAGTGCTGTTTTTAAACGGCGAATGGGACGAATACACCGCCGCCGACGATGCGCGCCTGTTCGGCAACCACGTCGCGCAGAGCACCTTCACCACCCTGCAAGCCACCGGGCATTTTCTCGATATGGAGCACAAAGCGGCGTGCCGCGATAGCCAGAACGCCTTGCTCGGCTTTCTGAAACCGGCGCAGCAAACCAGCCGAACGCGTTACTCGTTTGTTCAGGATCAACATGCATTGGCTATTTGAAAAGTGTCGTCGCGCACGAGCCTGCAGGGTTGAGCTTTTGATTTGCGACCCGCAGCGCTCGTCCGCGATTGACCGTTTTCAACGATTCAAAGGCTTATTTTGCAAAAGAAACTTCAAATCCGTGGCCGAGTCTGGTACAAAGTCAGCCGCTCTGAGCGGGTATAGTTTAATGGTAGAACAGTAGCTTCCCAAGCTTCCGACGAGGGTTCGATTCCCTCTACCCGCTCCAATCAAATTTTGTCTCACGTCGTGATTTTTTGACGGGGGATGCAGGAATACAGAAAACCGGCCTATAGGGCCGGTTTTTTTGTGTCTGGGGTTTGTAAAGTTCGATATTCCGTAGGTTTTCTCTCCTCGCCTCGTCTTGTCACTCCTTGCAAAACAAACCTCGGTTTTCTAGTTCAGATGCCTTCTAACCTGAAGCTGGGGCTGCTACCTCGCCCTGTTCCTTTGACATCAGTGATTGCATCACTGGACATTGACGACTAACATCTCCCAAAACGGGAGGAGGCATGGATGCGGATAATGGCAAGATCAACTTTGCGGCAATTCTGGGAAAGCCATCCTGCTTTCGCTGACTCCGAGACACCGCTTGTTGAATGGTATCGCCACATGGAAAAGGCCGAATACCGTACGCCACAGGAGGTTAAAGCCGAGTTGAGAACCGCAAGCGTCCTTAAAGGCGCGAGAGTGGTGTTCAATATCGGCGGTAACAAGTATCGAGTGATTTTGGCGATCGACTATCAACGGCAGCTCGGCTTCATCCGCTTCGTTGGCAGCCATGCCCAATATGACCAGATCAACGCGGAGACCGTGTAATGAACATCAAACCCATTCGGAGTCCGGAAGACCTCGCCGCCGCGTTTGTACGCATGGAGCAGCTGTGGGGCGCCGAACTCAATTCGCCTGAGGGCGACGAGCTGGAAATTCTCGCATTGCTGATCGAGAAGTACGAAGACCAGCATTTTCCAATGCCACCTTCCGACCCGATTGAAGCGATTAAATTTCGCATGGAACAGCAGGGGTTGACTCCACGTGATCTGGAACCGTTCATTGGCACCAGTGGACGCGTATCCGAGGTATTGAATCGCAAGCGCAAACTGAGCCTGTCGATGATCAAGCGCTTGCATGAAGGCTTGCGAATCCCCTACGAGAGCTTGCTTGCAGGGGCTTGAATGCTTCTGGCTGCAAGATAAACCGGTTTTAAAGGCCGGTTTTTTTGTGTTTGGGGTTTGGTAAAAACTCGAGCGCAAATCCTTGAAACACACCCTCCTTACCCTCCCCTGAGCCTTACCTAGACTGCACTAAGCCGATGCGCCCATCAAAGGACGATGACCGCACAGGGATTAGCATGTTGATCACGATAATTCAGTAGGTATAGTAACCACCAAGCACACCACAAGGAGGTGTTGTGAATAGCCGTTTTTTAATCGGCCAACTCGTCGCAGACGGTTGGTATCTGGTGAGGATCAGAGGCAGTCACCATCACTTCAAGCATCCGAGCAAACCCGGCTTGGTCACTGTGCCGCATCCGAAGAAGGATCTGCTCAAAAAAACGGCCATCAGTATTTTGCAGCAGGCGCTGCTTTGACTCACTCAGTCAGTTGCGCCATGGAGGACAACACACATGCTTTATCCGATTGCGATTTCAATAGGTGATGACGAACACGCCTGGGGCGTGGAAGTGCCGGACATTCCTGGCTGTTTTTCCGCAGGTGATGACCTCGACGATGCTGTCGCCATGGCTCGCGAAGCGATCGAAGGCCATTTCGAGATTCTGGCCGAGGACGGTGCGCCTATCCCGTCTGCCAGCAAACTGGGCGTGAATGTGGCCAATCCGAAATACGCCGGTTGCGCGTGGGCGGTGGTGGACATCGACGTGGTCAAATATTTGGGCAAAGCCCAGAAGCTCAACATCACCCTGCCGGGGCACCTGCTTAATCGTATTGATGAGTATGTGTTGCACCATCCGGAAGAAAAGAGCCGCTCGGGGTTTCTCGCGTCGGCGGCTTTGAAGGTGTTGCAGCAGGGTTGAATTCGTCTTTGTCTTAACGGGCATTGGAACTGAGCCATTCACTGCGACGACATTTTGAAGAGTACTCATCCCATGACACAAAACATCTACGACGATCCCGAGTTTTTCCAGGGCTACAGCCAGATGAACCGCTCCATCGGCGGGCTCGATGCCGCGCCGGAATGGCCGGCGCTCAAGGCGTTGCTGCCGGCCATGCATGGTTTGAATGTGGTCGATCTGGGTTGTGGTTATGGCTGGTTCAGCCGTTGGGCCAGTGAGAGCGGCGCCGCCAATGTGCTGGGTCTGGATGTTTCGGAGAAGATGCTGGAGCGCGCGCGGCAGACAACGGTGGCGACGAATATTCGTTATGAACGTGCCGATCTTGAGCAGCTCGACCTGCCGGTTTGCAGTGTTGATCTGGCGTACAGTTCACTGGCGCTGCACTACATCAAGAACTTGTCGGGGCTGTTTGCTCATCTGTATGCGGCGTTGAAACCGGGTGCGCACTTTGTGTTTTCCATCGAGCATCCGATCTTTATGGCCCCGCGTAATCCGGGATGGCTGGTTGATAGCGAGGGCAACAAGCGTTGGCCGCTGGACGGTTATCAGATGGAAGGTGAGCGGGTGACCCATTGGTTGGCGGAGGGCGTGATCAAGCAGCATCGCACGATCGGGACGCTACTCAATTCGTTGATTGAGGCGGGGTTCACCATCCGTCATGTCAACGAATGGGGGCCAAGTGATGCCGAGGTGGCGGCGCAACCGGCGCTGGCGGAAGAGCGGGAGCGGCCGATGATGATGCTGGTCGCGGTGCAGCGCTGAACGGATTCAACCTTGGAATAGCCCCTCACCCTAGCCCTCTCCCAGAGGGAGAAGGAACTGACCGAGGTGCCTGTTCGAGATACGCCGACCTGCGATATCGAGCCGAACTCAGGATTTGAAAAGCCCCCAAATCAGCTCCCTCTCCCTTGGGAGAGGGCTGGGGTGAGGGGCTCGCAGGCAGGTGCACCACCACTCACAAGCCGAAAAAAAGTTGTCAGCGAGTCGCAACGATAAACAATCGCGGAAACGGCAACAGCACCGACCCATCCGCCAACGCCGGATAAGCCCTCGCGACTTCCCCCAGGTATTGTTCCAGATACTCCGCCCGCTCCGCTTCAGTCAGCGGACTCAAAAACGGAATCAACCCGCTACCCTTGAACCACTCAACCACCCCTGCTGCGCCAGCCGACAATTGATGGTGATACGTCGTGCGCCAGACATCGACCCGCGCGCAGTGCGGGCGCAACATCGAGAAATAATCGCTGGCACTCGCCATGTCCGTTCGCTGCCCCGCCGCGCCGGCGAGCTTTGCGGCCCACGGGCCATTGGCGGCGACATCACGCATCAAGCGGTGGGACGGTTCGTTGAGGTTATCCGGCATCTGAATCGCCAGACTGCCGCCCGCCGACAACTTGTTGGCCAACGCGGGCAACAACGCTGCGTGATCCGGCACCCATTGCAGCACGGCATTGGCGAAGATCACATCAAACGGCCCGGCGTCCGCCCATTGATCAATCTCAGCCACTTCGAACTGCAACTGCGGTAAACGCTTGCGTGCCGCGTCGATCATGTCCGGCGAGCTGTCCAGCCCGCAGATTTTCGCCTCAGGAAAACGCTGCAGCAGAAGCTCCGTCGAATTGCCCGGGCCACAACCGATATCAACCACCGCTCGCGCTTCTGCCGTGGGAATCGCCGCCAGCAGATCGCGGGCCGGGCGGGTGCGTTCATCTTCGAAAGCGACGTATTGCTTGGCGGACCAACTCATTGCGTTCTCCTGTAAGGCGTTTGCTTCAAAACCTGGAAAAAACAGTTGCCGCTACCATACCGTGATCCGACTGGCCGGCGCTGCCCTACCAACGTCCGGTTCCATTCGCTGATTTGTAATTAGAATTTTCACAACGCCGTCAGTGTCTGAATTTCATGCACTCCCCCAATAAGGAATACGGCTATGAAATTCGCGAAGATTTCCCAGAAGCTTGCTCTGTGGGCCGGTAGCCCGAAGACGTTTATGGGGGCGTTGATCCTGATTGGGCTGTGGGGGTTGAGCGGGCCGATCTTTAATTACAACGATACGTGGCAACTGATCATCAACACCTCGACCACGATCATCACGTTTCTGATGGTATTTCTGATCCAGAACACGCAGAACCGTGACACCGACATTCTGCATTTGAAGATTGATGAGTTGCTGCTGGTGACCAAGGAAGCGCAGAACGCGATGCTCGGGCTGGAAGCGCTGGATTTGAAGCAACTGGAGGCGTTGCGCAGGCATTACCGCTCGTTGGGCGAGGGCGAGGTGTTTAACCTTGAAGGGCTGGGTGAGAAGAGCAAGTCGAAGCAGGATTTGAATGAGTGCTAGGTTTGTCGGGCGAATAAAAACACTTGTGGCGAGGGGATTTATCCCCGTTGGGCTGCGAAGCAGCCCCATTTCTTGCTGCCGAATTCAACCTGACACACTGCATTGAATGTTTTAACGACTGCTGCGCAGCCGAGCGGGGATAAATCCCCTCGCCACAGGGGATCTGTGTTGTCTGTGAGATTAGCGGCTGGCCTGTAAGGCTCTCGCCATTTCCAGGTGATTCTGCAGTTTCGGCAGGGTTTCGTCGGCGAAGGCTTTGATCTCCGGCACATCGGTGGTCTGCGCTTCCTGCTCGATCTGCTGAATGGCCTCTTCGGTGGCTTTGACCTGACTCGCGGCATAGGCCTGGTCAAACGTCGCGCCGTCCTTCACTTCTGGAATCAGCTCTTTTGCCTTGTCGGCGATTTCTTCGCGCGGCGCGATCGGCAGGTCGAGCTTCTTGGCAATTTTCGCCAGATGCTGATTGGCGGTGGTGCGGTCATTGATGACGACGATGGTGTAATCCTTGACCTCTTTGGATTCGGTTTTCCCGTGGGCCAAGCGGCTGGCTTCGATATCAGCCATGCCTTTGGCCGACGCATCGTTGATGAAATCGGCAGGCGACTGGGCAAACGCACTGGTGGCGCACAGGCTAAACAGCGAAACAACACTCAAATTGCGTAAACGGGTGGCCATCCGGCTCATGGTCGCGCCCTCCTTTTCTCAAAATTCAAGCGGGAGCTTACGCCCCCGCCTCTCAATCAAAACGACTTCACTGACTACTTCGATTTCTGACCGGGCTTGCGGCCCATTTCTGTTTTCGCAGGGTCTTTGTCGACAGTCGTTGTAGTGGTTTTCCCACCTTTGCGACCGGCTTCAGACGCCTTCGTTCGATCGTTAGCGAAGTTTCCCGAGTTCGAGTTTCTTGAATTAGGCATGATTCTCTACCTCTTGGTAATGATCGTGGCGAGCAGGTGCCCGCCTAGATTGAGAATTTTCTGGCCAGCAAAGGTTTAGAAAAGTTGTCGTTGCACTGACGAACGGTGAAGCGCAATCAGCTAATGCAGCGTCCGATTGCCGCGCTGCGCGATGTACAGTCACCTTCAAGCCTTGTTCGGCATCAGCCCCGGCAACGCATGCACCAGCGCGTTGATGGCGAAACCGATGAACATCACCCCGCACAACCGGGTGATCAGCAACTCGTGGCGCTGATACAGCGTGCGCACCCGCTGCGCGCCGACAACACCGATGAGAATAGCGTAGGCGAGCAGCCCGCCAAGGAAGCTCAGGGCGATCAGCGTCGGCAGCATCGACCAGTTGAGCAACTCGGCACGGCTCGACAGCAGCGCAGTAAACGTCGCCACCGCCACCGGGTACGCCTTGGGATTGGTCAGCCCGAACAGAATGCCGTGCCAGAATGGATTGCGCGCCGCGCCCTGCGGTTCGTCCGCATTGCGTCGCTGCGCCCGCACCGCGCGCCAGCCGAGCCAGAACAAGTACAGACCGCTGAGCACGCCGAGCACGTCGAATGCCGTGCTGCCGATTTCCCGCGCGCCAACAATCGCGATCAACGCCGTGCTGCACCAGACCACATCGCCAAGCAGATGCCCGCAGAGAAACCCCGCCCCGGCCCGTCGCCCATGGGCCGCGCCAATACCGAACACCGCCAGCACACCCGGCCCCGGCGTGATGCCGTAAATGAAACCCGAGGCCAGAACGGCCATTAGCAACGATAGAGTCATGGAAAACCTGCAAGCGCCAGAACACGTGGCGGCCAGTCTATATCAGCCGATTGCGCCTGATCACTGCCCGTCGTAAAAACGCATGCCGGCGTACGGTTTCTGCCGACACGCTGCGAGTCGCGAGGCCAGATCGCCGACGTGAGCTTCGAGCTTGTGGCCATCAGGATCGAGGAAGTAGAACGACGCACCTTCGCTGCGGTTATCGCGCCATTCCCGCACGTTTGCTGCTTTTAGCGTTTGTACGAATAGCGCAAAATCCGCAGCGTTGAGGCTGAAGGCGTAATGGGTGTAGTCGGCGCTCGGCTCGCTTGTGCGTAATGGATCGAACGAGAGGCACAGCCACAGTCCCGGAAGCGAAAGATAGGCACCGGCGTCCCACGTCGCCTCGACGCGCAACTGCAATACGTCACGATAAAACGCCAGACTGCGGTTCAGATCGCTGACGGCGAGGGTCAGGTGGTTGAGGCCGGTGAGCATCGGATCAGTAACCTCTGAGGGATTCGGAAGTAAGGTTCAGACTTCACTGCCACGTCCCGTTCCTTGATGACTGTTCAGCCGCGCACTATCCCCTCCTCAATCTTCCGTTTCAACCAATTCAACGCCTGATCCCCTCCCCGCCGCTTGTGCCAGGCCAGCACAAACGTAAACGGCGGAATATCAAACGGTGGCGGCACAACAATCAAATCCCCATGCCCCAAATCGCGCACGCTGCGCGATGACACGGTGAGAATCAAATCCGTGCCACTGATCAACTGCGGCGCGACGTTCCAGTGCGGCAGGCTGATCGCGACGCGGCGGCGTTCGCGCAGTGAGGTCAGGGCTCGCTCGATTTCCGGTGTGCCACTGCCGCGCATTTCCAGCAAGACATGCGGGCGCGACAGGTAGGTGGGCAGATCGAGCACGCCGTTGGTGGGCAAGGTCTGGCGGTCGAGCAGGCAGACGTAGCGCTCTTCGAACAGCAGCGTGCTGCGCAATTCGTGGGGCATTTCCGGGAAGACGCCGGCGGCGAGGTCGATATCGCCATTGAGCACGCCTTCGAGCATGCCTTCGCGGCTGGCATGGCTGATTTGCAGGTCGATGCCCGGCGCTTCGCGGCGCAGGGTCCGGATCAGATCGGGGAGGATGATCGCCGCGCCGTAGTCCGACATCGCCACGCGAAAGGTGCGTCGGGCGCTGGCCGGATCGAAGGTGTTTGGTGCCAGCAGCGATTGCACTTGAGCGAGTGCTTCAGCGAGCGGTGCGACCAGTTCCAGCGCTCGCGCGGTGGGCGCCAGGGTTGCGCCGGCGCGCACCAGCAACGGGTCGCCGAGCAAATCACGCAGACGCGCCAGCGCATGGCTGACCGCCGGTTGGCTGAGGTGCAGGCGCTCGGCGGCGCGGGTGACGTGTTGCTCGCTGAGCAAGGCGTCGAGGATCACCAGCAGGTTGAGATCGATGCGGCGCAGATCATTCATTTGATGCATGTTCTGGATGACGAAACGGAATTTAAATCTGCGCGACGAATACTCTAGAGTCCAGCAAAACCTGTTGGAGAATGATCATGAGTACGTTGCAGTGGGCCGGTTTGTTGGCGTTGGCCGCGTTTGCCGGGGCGGTGGTGCCGTTTCAGAGCGCGATCAACAGCAACCTGGCGCGCGGATTGGGCCATCCGCTGTGGGCGACGTTGGCGTCGTTGTTGGTGAGTGTGCTGGTGTTGTTGCCGGTGATTTTGGCGTTGCGGTTGCCGCTGCCGTCGCTGGCGTTTATCAGCAAGGCGCCCATGTGGATGTGGGCCGGTGGTGCGTTTGGGGTTTGTTTTGTGGCGCTGGCGGTGGTGTTGCTGCCTAAGCTCGGGGCTTCGGGGTTTGTGGCGTTGGCGCTGGCGGGTCAGGTGCTGGCGTCGATGCTGCTGGATCACTTTGGCTTGTTTGGGTTGGTGGAGAAACAGCTGACATTGCCGCGGGTGTTTGGCGCGGTGTTGTTGATTGCGGGGGTGGTGTTGATTCAGTTTGGCAATTCGCCGGGAAGAGTTTTGGCACCGCAATAAAGATCAAAAGATCGCAGCCTTCGGCAGCTCCTACAGGATTGGATTCGCACTCTGTAGGAGCTGCCGAAGGCTGCGATCATTTCAGCGGTTCAGTACTTATCGAGCGTGCGCAGTTTCTGCGGCAACCCCCACAGCAACAACGCCGCTGCGATCAACGCCGCCACGCCAATGACGTACAGCGCCGGCGTGGTGCTGCCGGTGAGATCCTTGATCCGCCCGACCATCACCGGGCTGACGATGCCGCCGAACTGCCCCAGCGTATTGATCACCGCGATCCCGCCCGCCGCACCTGCGCCGGCACCGGCCAGCAACTTCGGTGGCAGCGTCCAGAAGCTTGGAATAGCGGCGATGATGCCGGCGCCGAGCAAGCCGAGGGCGACGATCAGGAACGTGGTGTGATCGGCGAAAATCCCCGCACTGAAGAATCCGATCGCGCCAACCACCACCAACCCCGCGACAAACTTGCGGCGCTCGCCGGTTGCGTCCGACAACCGCCCGATCACGATCATGGTGATCGCACCGCAGATGTACGGAATGGCGGTCAGCAGACCGATCATCACCGGGCTCTCGGTGCCGGCACTGCGAATCAGTTGTGGCGCCCAGAAATTCAGTCCGTAAGACGCGACCTGAATCAAAAAGTAGATCAGACCCAAGGTCAGAAATCCCGGAATCCGCAGCGCCGCCAGCAACGAGCCGCCGCTCTTGTGCGGTTCGTGATGGGCAATGCGGCTGGACAGCAATTTTTTCTCGTCAGCGGTCAGCCAGTGCGCGTCCTCGATGCGATCCTTGAGCAGCGTCAGCACTAGAAACCCTAGGCCGATGCACGGCAGACCACCGAGCAGAAACAGCCAGTGCCAGCCACGCATCTGCATCACACCGTCGAGATGTTCGAGTACCAGCCCGGAGAACGGTGCGCCGACCAACCCGGCGAATGCAGAGGCAAGAAACAACAGGGAAGTGATGCGTCCACGGAAGTGCTGCGGGAACCACAGCGTCAGGTAATACAGCACGCCCGGCGCAAAGCCGGCTTCCATCGCGCCGATCAAAAAGCGCAGCGCATAGAACTGCCATTCGCTGGTGACGAAGACCATCAGCGCCGTCGCCACGCCCCACGACATCATGATCCGCGCGATCCAACGGCGGGCGCCGACCTTGTAGAGCATCATGTTGCTCGGCACTTCGAACAGCACGTAACCGACCACGAACAGCCCGGCGCCGAGGCCGTAAGCGGTGTCGCTCAGACTCAGGTCGGCTTGCAGTTGGAACTTGGCGAAGCTGATGTTGATGCGGTCGAAAAAGGCGAACAGGTAGCAGACCATGATCAGCGGCATCAGGCGCCAGGCGACTTTGCTGACCAGGGCTTTTTCGGCGTCGTGATCGACAGACGAGCTCGCGCCCGCCTCCATTACATTGAGGCTCATAGCTTTTCTCCAGGCGGACTGCCGGTGGGCGTCCGATTGTTTTTGTTGTCTGGTTATGACGCTGTTCCTGTAGGAGCCGAGCTTGCTCGCGAAGGCGTCAGGGCAGTCGCATCACTGCTGAATGACACACCGCGTTCGCGAGCAAGCTTTGCTCCTACAGAGGGGGATTCAGGTGGGGATCGGGTGCAGGTCGCAATTGCGTCCGGCCTTGGCCAGTTGGCCGGGGACTTCGTGGCCGAGGAGATCCGGCAATCCGCGCGAGAGCTTCAACAGCAGCGGCAAGTCGATGCCGGTATGAATGCCGATCTCATCGCACAAATTCACCAAGTCTTCAGTGCAAATATTGCCCGACGCCCCCGGTGCAAACGGACAGCCACCAAGACCGCCCAGCGCTGCATCGAAACGTCGGGCGCCAGCCTCGTAAGCCGCCAGCACATTGCACAACCCCAAACCTCGGGTGTTGTGGAAATGCAGGGTGAGATCCGCCGTCGAAACCCGCTGCAAAACCCGCCGTACCAAGCGATCCACCTGACGCGGATTAGCCATGCCAGTGGTGTCGGCGAGGGTGATGCCTTGAATGCCCAGTTCCTGATAAGCGTCAACAATCTGCAGCACGCGATCCTCGTCAATCTTGCCTTCGAACGGGCAACCGAACGTCGTCGCGATACTGCCGTTGAGCCGCACGCCCGAGCCATCGGCAAAAGCAACAATGTCGGCAAACGCCGCCAGCGAATCCTCACAACGCATGCGCATGTTGGCGAGGTTGTGCGTCTGACTGGCGGACATCACCAGATTCAGCTCATCGGCGCCCGCCTCCAATGCGCGCTGCGCGCCTTTGAGATTGGGGATCAGCGCGACGTAAATCACCTGCGGTTGACGCTGAATGCCTTGGAACACCTGCTCGCCATCACGCAGCGCCGGAATGGCTTTCGGCGACACAAACGAGCCGGCTTCGATGCGGCTGAAACCCGCCAGCGACAGTTGATCGATCAGCGCGATTTTGTCGACGGTTTCGACCCACGTCGGCTCGATCTGCAAGCCGTCGCGAGGCGAGACTTCCTGGACGATCAAGGTTTGCGAATAGTCGGAAATCATTGCACTACTCCCTGGCTTTTCAGGCGTTCGATGTCGAGTTCAGTCAGGCCGAGACCGGCGAGAATACCGTCGGTGTGCTGGCCGAGGGTCGGCCCCGACCAGTTCACGCCGCCGGGAGTTTCCGAGAGTTTCGGCACGATACCGGGCATCTTCACGGTTGCGCCGCCGGGCAGTTCGGCGTCGAGCAGCATGCCGCGCGCCTGATAGTGCGGATCGGCGACGATGTCGGCCACCGAATAGATGCGCCCGGCCGGGACTTCGGCAGCTTCGAGGGCGGCGAGCACGTCGTTGATCGGCAGGCTGCTCGTCCAGTGAGTGATCGCGGCGTCGAGCATGCCACTCTTGGCCGCACGGCCGTCGTTGTGGGCGAATTCTTCGGCGTCAGCCAGATCATCGCGACCGATGGTTTGCATCAACCGCTTGTAGATCGGATCGCTGTTGCCGGCGATCACCACGTAAGCGCCGTCAGCCGTAAGGTACGTGTTGGACGGTGCGATGCCCGGCAACGCGCCGCCGCTGCGTTCGCGAACGTGGCCGAGCATGTCGTATTCCGGCACCAGACTTTCCATGACGTTGAACACGCTTTCGGCCAGCGACACATCGACGATCTGGCCACCGCCCTGCCCGGTTTTGACCCGCAGCAGCGACATCAACGCGCCGATCACCGCATGCAAGGATGCCAGCGAATCGCCGAGGCTGACACCGACCCGCGCCGGCGGCGAACCGGGGGTGCCGGTGGTGTAGCGGATGCCGCCCATCGCCTCGCCGATCGCACCGAAACCGGGGCGATCACGGTAAGGGCCGGTCTGGCCGTAACCGGAAATGCGCACGAGGGTGAGGTTGGGATTGAGCGCGTGGAGCACGTCCCAGCCGAGGCCGAGTTTTTCCAGCGCGCCGGGGCGCAGGTTTTCGATTATCACGTCGGCGTCGGACGCCAGTTGTTTGACCAGTTCGATGCCTTCCGGGGATTTCAGATTGAGCGCCAGCGACTGCTTGTTGCGCGATTGCAGGTACCACCACAGCGACGTGCCTTCGTGCAGCTTGCGCCATTTGCGCAGCGGGTCGCCCTGACCCATGGCTTCGATCTTGATCACCTCGGCGCCGAACTCGGCAAGCATGCGCGCGGCGAACGGTGCGGCGATCAGGGTGCCGATTTCGATCACTTTGATCGCACTCAGGGGGGCAGTCATCGCGGGGTACCTCTTGTTCTTGGAATATGCCGGCAAGACTAGAGGTGCGATGGTGGAAGAATCCAACCTTCGTTCGGCAAAGGGCGTTCGCGAAATGCGAACGCACCGCCCCTGTAGGAGCTGCCGAAGGCTGCGATCTTTTGATCTGTTGTTTCAAGGGCAAGATCAAAAGATCGCAGCCTTCGGC
>NZ_JASCPK010000138.1:0-15927 GCF_029959385.1 Pseudomonas sp. PS01303 | reverse complement strand
GTGTGAGCCTTCTCGCGATAGCGGTCGTTTATTCAGCATCCATAGCGACTGATTGACCGCGATCGCGAGCAGGCTCACTCCTACAAGGGAAAAGGGTGTGAATTAAGAACTGCGTCAACACAATAACAAGATGAGGTAACCCACCATGACCGTGAAAATTGCCCATACGCCTGAGCTGCAAACCTTCTTCAAAGAAGCCGCCGGCTTCACCAACGACGACGGCAGTTCGCGCTTGAAAACCATCGTTTTGCGCGTACTGCAGGACACCGCGAAAATCATCGAAGACCTCGAAATCAGCGAAGACGAATTCTGGAAAGCCGTCGACTATCTCAATCGTTTGGGCGGTCGCTCGGAGGCGGGGTTGTTGGTCGCCGGTCTTGGCATCGAACACTTCCTCGACCTGCTCCAAGACGCCAAAGACGCACAAATCGGCTTGACCGGCGGCACGCCGCGCACCATCGAAGGGCCGCTCTACATCGCGGGTGCGCCGATGTGTGAAGGCGAGTGCCGCATGGACGATAGCAGCGAGGACGGCGTTGCCACGGTGATGTTTCTCCAAGGCCAGGTGCTTGACCTCCACGGCCAGCCGCTGGCCGGCGCCACAGTCGACGTGTGGCACGCCAATACCAAAGGCACCTACTCGTTTTTTGATCCGAGCCAGTCCGAATACAACCTGCGCCGCCGGATCATCACCGATGCCGAAGGCCGTTACCGCGCACGCAGCATCGTCCCCTCCGGATATGGCTGCGACCCGCAAGGCCCGACGCAGGAATGTCTGAACTTGCTCGGCCGCCACGGCCAGCGTCCGGCGCATGTGCACTTTTTTATCAGCGCACCGGGGCATCGGCACCTGACCACTCAGATCAATCTGTCGGGCGATCAATATTTGTGGGATGACTTTGCTTACGCGACCCGTGAAGGGTTGGTCGGCGAGGTGGTGTTCCATGAGCACGAAACGTTGGGACGCCACGCCAAACTCAAGTTCGACTTCCAGCTGCAACCCGCGCCAGATGCCAGCGCCGAACAGCGCAGCCAACGCCCCCGCGCGTTGCAAACGGATTGATACCGCGTTGTTTGTGGCCCTCACCCTAACCCTCTCCCGGAGGGAGAGGGGACTGAATGGGGGATGCTTGCGAGATACGCCGACCTGAACGATTTCTGCCGAATCCATAATCGCCACGATCTTTCAGGTCGATGTATCACGCCAGACACCACGGTCGGCCCCTCTACCTGAGGGTGAGAGAGCGCTGAATGGGGATTCGACCTGAACGATTTCTGCCGAATCCATAATCGCCACGATCTTTCAGGTCGATGTATCACGCCAGACACCACGGTCGGCCCCCTCTACCTCTGGGAGAGGGCTGGGGTGAGGGGAAAACAGGCCTAAGGTAATGCAAAAAAGATATTGGCCCAGCGTTTTTAAGATCGTTTAGTTTTGTCCTCAACGACGAATAAACGCATCAAACCGATAGACCCCCGATTGCCATGACGGCACACGCTGAATCGATCAAAGGTTCTTCAGGTTTGGTTCACCCAGGAGTGAATCATGCCGCATACCTTGGATATCACCACACTGCCAACCCTCGACCTGTCCCTGTTCGAAGGCACCGCACAACAGCGTTACCAATTTCTGGAAAGCCTGCGCCACGCCGCCCGTGATGTCGGTTTCTTCTACCTCACCGGCCACGGCATCGACAGTACGCTGCTCGAGCAAGTGCAGGCCCACGCCCGACAATTCTTCGCCTTGCCCGACAGCGAAAAAACCGCCGTCGGCATGATCAATTCGCCGCATTTTCGCGGCTACAACCGTGCGGCTTCCGAGATCACTCGCGGGCAACCCGATCAGCGCGAACAGTTTGATCTCGGCGCCGAGCGTGAGGCTCTACCGTTAAACGAAGACAGTCCATTGTGGGCGCGGCTGCAAGGCCCCAACCAATGGCCAGCGGCACTCCCCGAACTGAAACCGTTGCTGCTCGAATGGCAACAGGCGATGACGCGCATGTCGTTGCGCTTGCTGCGGGCCTTCGCTCAGGCGCTGTCACTGCGCGCCGATGCCTTCGATCAGCTCTATGGTGACAAACCCAACGAACACATCAAGCTGATGCGCTACCCCGGCCAGTTGAGCGAGGCGAGCCATCAAGGCGTCGGCGCGCACAAGGATTCCGGGTTCTTGAGTTTTCTGCTGCAAGACCAACAGGCCGGGCTGCAAGTCGAGATCGAAGAGGGCCGCTGGATCGACGCATTACCCCGCGAAAACACCTTGGTGGTGAACATCGGCGAGCTGCTCGAACTGGCCACCAACGGTTATCTGCGCGCCACGGTGCACCGCGTGGTATCGCCACCGGCGGGCAGCGAACGCCTGTCGATCGCGTTCTTCCTCGGCGCGCAACTCGATGCGGTGGTGCCGCTGTACCCGTTGCCCACCGTGCTGTTGCGCGAGGCGCGCGGGCCGGCGAGTGATCCGCTCAATCCGCTGTTTCGTGATGTCGGCTGGAACTACCTCAAGGGTCGTTTGCGCTCACATCCGGACGTTGCGCAGCGCTTCTACGGCGACGCGTTGCTGCCGCCAGTACCTGTTCGTAAAACCGCCTGATTCATCATTCGCTCAAGGACTCCGCACATGATTAAAAAAGCAGGTTTGACCCTGGCCGTCCTCGGCGCACTGGTGAGCTCTTTCGGCGCGCAGGCCCTGGAACCGTTACGCGTTGCCGCCGACCCGGTGCCCCACGCGCAGATCCTCGCGTATATCCAGAAAATCGATCCGCAACTCAACCTCAAAGTCATCGAAATCCCCAACGGTGTGAACTCCAATGAGCTGCTGGTACACGGTGATGTCGACGCCAATTACTTCCAGCACCTGCCGTATCTGAAATCTCAGGAGCAGGCGCTCGGCGAGAAACTCGCGGTGGCGGCCACGGTGCATATCGAGCCATTGGGGATTTATTCACGTCGGCACAAAAGCTTCGCCGACGTGCCGGAAAAAGGCACGGTCGCCGTACCCAACAACGTCACCAACTTGAGCCGCGCGCTGTACCTGTTGCAGGACAACGGCCTGATCAAGCTCAAACCCGGTTTCAACGATCCGGCCGCCGATCAGGCAACGCCCAAGGACATCGCCGAAAACCCGAAACAACTGAAGATCCTCGAAATCGAATCGCCGCAGATTCCACGCTCGCTCGACGACGTCGATCTGGCGGTGATCAACGGCAACTACGCGCTCGACGCAGGTCTGGTGCCGGCCAAAGACGCCTTGGGCCTCGAGAAGGCCGAGCACAATCCCTATGCCAACATTCTGGTGACCACACCGAAGCTGGAGCACGATCCGCGCATCGCGCAACTGGCCAAGGATCTGACCTCGCCGGAAGTCGCCAAATACATCACCGATAACTTTGCCGGCTCGGTGATTCCGGTGGCGGGCGGCAAGCCATGATCGCCGTCGAGCAGTTGAGCAAAACCTACGCGTCGGCCACGCAACCGGCGCTGGATCAGGTCTCGCTGAGCATTCCTGACGGCGCGGTCTACGGGATTCTCGGGCGGAGCGGGGCGGGCAAGTCGACGCTGCTGCGTTGCCTCAACCTGCTTGAACGACCGGACAGCGGCAAAATTCTGATTGATGGTGTGGATCTGCTGGCGCTGTCCGACAGCGAACTGCGCAAGCAACGTCAGCGCATCGGCATGATCTTTCAGGGCTTCAACCTGCTGCACTCGCGCAACGTGTTCGACAACATCGCCGTGCCGCTGGAAATCGCCAACGTCGGCAAACCGTGGCGCCATGTGCGAGTTCGCGAACTGCTGGAACTGGTCGGTTTGAGCGACAAGGCGCAAGCCTTTCCGTCGCAACTGTCCGGCGGGCAAAAGCAGCGAGTAGGGATTGCCCGCGCCTTGGCTGCGGAGCCTGCGTATCTGTTGTCGGACGAAGCCACCAGCGCCCTCGACCCGGAAACCACCGCTTCAATTCTTGATCTGCTGCGCGACATCAATCGGCAATTGGGCCTGACCATCGTGCTGATCACCCACGAGCTCGATGTGGTCAAGTCGATCTGCGATCACGCCGCATTTATGGCCAATGGACGGCTGGTCGAGGCCGGGCCGGTGCCACGGCTGCTCGCCGATCCGCAATCGGCGCTCGGCAGTTCACTGCGTCCGACTTGCGGATTACCGCTGGGCCATGACGCCCCGGGCCTGACCTTCCTCAAGCAATACGGCGTAAGGGCGGCGCAGTCATGAACCGTTCGATCAATTGGGATGAAATCCTGCAACTGGTGTTCAACGCCACTGGCGAAACCCTGTACATGGTGTTGCTCGCGGGGCTGTTCACGCTGCTGATCGGTTTGCCGCTGGGTGTGCTGCTGTTTATCAGTCGCCGTGACGGATTGCGGCCGATGCCGCGTTTCAACGCGGCCCTCAGCAGTCTGGTCAATCTCGGACGTTCGCTGCCGTTCGTGGTGATGCTGATCGCCTTGATTCCGCTGACCCGTCTGGTCGTCGGCACCACGCTGGGTAGCACGGCTGCGGTAGTGCCGATCACCATTGGCGCGTTTCCGTTCTTCGCGCGCATCGTCGAAAACGCGCTGGACGAAGTCGACAAGGGCCGCATCGAAGCGATCCTCGCCATGGGTGGCGACATCGGCCATGTGATTTTCAAAGTGCTGCTGCCCGAAGCCCTGCCGGCGTTGCTCGCGGGCATCACCCTGACGCTGGTGATGTTGATCGGTTTTTCCTCGATGGCCGGGGTCATCGGTGGCGGCGGGCTCGGCGATCTGGCGATCCGTTATGGCTATCAGCGTTTCAACAATGAAGTGATGGTCGTCACCGTGGTGGTGTTGGTCATCCTCGTTCAGGGCGTGCAAAGCCTGGGCGATCGGCTCGTGCGTTCGCTGGCTCATCGCCGCTAAGGAAATTTATGAGTGCGCCTGTCGCCGTGGCACCTGAGCCACTGATTCGGGTACGTGAACTGAGCAAAGCGTTTGGCTCGAACCGGGCACTGGATCGGGTCAGCCTTGAGATTTATCCCGCCGAAGTGGTCGCGTTACTCGGCGCCAATGGCGCCGGGAAATCGACGTTGGTGAAGATTCTCGCCGGCAGTCAAAACGCGGATGCTGGCGAGATTCTCGTCGAGGGCCAGCCGCGCCATTTCAGCTCGCCACTGTCGGCGCGCAGGGTCGGGATTGTTGCGGTGCATCAGCAGATCAACGAGGGCATCGCGCCGGGTTTGAGCGTGGCCGAAAACCTCCTGCTCGATGAGCTGTGCAAGCCCGATGCGAACTTCTGGCTTAACCGCAAACGCCTGCTGGAACGCGCCGCGAGTATCGCCGCCGGTCTCGGCCTGAGCTTGCCGCTGGAGCAACCCATCGAACATCTTGGCCAGGCCGAACGGCAATTGGTCGTACTCGCTCGCGCCTTTGCCTTGCAGCCGCGTTTGCTGATTCTCGACGAGCCGACGGCGGCATTATCCGATGCCGAAGCGCAGCGCCTGTTTGGTTTGATCGACACGTTGCGCAGCCGTGGCGTGGCGATTTTGTATATCTCGCATCGCTTGTCCGATCTGCAACGGGTGGCTGATCGCGCGATTGTTTTGCGTGACGGGCGGTTGGCCGGCGAATTCAGCGCTCGGCAGTTGCCCGAGGCGGTTCACGCAATGCTTGGGCAATCACTGGCCGCGCATGTTTACACGCCGCAAGTGGCAGGGCGGGAAGTGCTGAAACTCCGTGCGGTAAAAGTGCTGCCGCGCTCGAAGCC
This sequence comes from Pseudomonas sp. PS01303, assembly GCF_029959385.1. Classification (NCBI taxonomy): domain Bacteria; kingdom Pseudomonadati; phylum Pseudomonadota; class Gammaproteobacteria; order Pseudomonadales; family Pseudomonadaceae; genus Pseudomonas; species Pseudomonas sp. PS01303. The sequence goes on along the minus strand of NZ_JASCPK010000138.1, from coordinate 10,188 downwards.
TTTCGATCTGACCTTGCACGAAAACGAAGTGGTGGTGCTGACCGGGTTGCTCGGCGCCGGCAAAACCGAGATCGCCGAAGTGCTGTTCGGTTTACGCTCATTGGCGGAGGGCAGCGTGCAATTGGCTGGCGTTGACTGGCAGCCGGGTTCGCCACGGGAGGCGATTCGCAGCGGGGTTTTCTACGCCGCCGAAGATCGCGCCAGTCATTCGCTGGTGCCGGATTTCTCTCTGCGTCGCACGCTGACCTTGCCGTTTCTGGAGCGTTTCACCCGTGGCGGTTTTATTCGCAATCGCGCCGAAGCGGCGGCGGTCGAAGCGCAGGTCGCCGCGCTGGGCATCAAGACTGCCGGCATCGATGTGCCGATGCCTGCGCTGTCCGGCGGCAATCAGCAAAAGGTTGTACTCGGCCGCTGGCTGCTCGGGGAAGGGCGGGTGTTGATCCTTGATGAACCGTTCCAGGGTGTCGACGTCCGCGCCCGTCGCGAAATCGGCCAACTGCTGCGCGACAGTGCCAAGGGCCGGGCGACGCTGGTGATTTGCGCCGATGTCGATGAAGCGCTGGAAATTGCCGATCGAATTCTCCTGGTGCGCGATCACGCGGTCGTCGCCGAATACCCGCGCGCCGGTCTGAACCGTGCCGAACTGGTCGCGGCATTGGCCGGCAGCGACGTTACCGAACATCCCCCTCAAGCCACGCCAAGGAGCAGAGCGAGTGCCTGATTCGAGTTCACTGTTATCGAGCGCACCGGCACCTGCCGAGCGCCTGCTGCAAGCGTTGATCCGCTATGGCCTGTTGTGGCTGCTGGCGGCCATCGTGGTGTTTTTCAGCTTCGCAGAGCCGGCGTTTCTGCGTGTCGGCAATCTGTTCAGCATTCTGCAATCGGTATCGATTGTCGCGCTGCTGGCCTTGGGCGTGACCTTGACCATGGCCGTCGGTGGCCTCGATTTGTCGATTGGCGCGGTCGCGGCGATGAGCCTGATGATCGCCAGTTACGTCATGGTCGTGCTCGGTTGGGGCGCGGTGCCGGCGGTGTTGATCAGCCTGGCGGGCGGTGCGCTGGTCGGCCTGCTCAATGGCTGGCTGATCGTCAAACTGCGGGTGCCGGACATTCTTGCCACGTTGGGCAGCATGTTTCTGGTGATCGGCGTGCAGTTAATTCCTACCGGTGGCCGCTCGATTGCGGTGGGCATGACGCTGCCCAACGGTGAGGAAACCGAGGGCGCATTCAGTGCCGCGTTTCTTGCGTTGGGCCGTGGGCGGCTGTGGGAAGTCGTACCAATTCCGGTGTTGATCACTGCGGTGGTTGCGGTGGCGGTGTGGCTGTTTCTTGAACGTACGCGCATCGGTCGGCTGTTCTATGCCATCGGCGGCAACGAGCAGGCTGCGCGACTGGCCGGGGCGCCGGTGCAGCGCTTCAAACTGTTGGCTTACGTGCTGTCGTCGTTACTGGCGTCGCTCGGCGGATTGTTGCTCGCGGCGCGGTTGGGCCGTGGCGATGTCAGCTCCGGCAACGGTCTGGTGCTCGACGCGCTTGGCGCCGCGCTGATCGGTTTTGCCGTGCTCGGCGCGAAGAAACCCAACGCCTTTGGCACGCTGATCGGCGCACTGTTGGTCGCCTCGCTGCTCAATGGCCTGACCATGCTCAATGCGCCGTATTACGCGCAGGATTTCGTCAAGGGACTGGTGTTGGTGCTGGCCCTGATGTTCACCTTCGGCCTCGCGCATCGGGCGCGCTGAGCTGCTTTTATTCAAGGATGTTGTATGCACGGTTCAATCAAACAGTTCGCGCGCCATTGCCTCACCGGCGCGGTGCTTTCGGTATTGGCGCTTAACGCGCAGGCCAAGGCATTGCCCGGCGCTCCGGCGCCGTTCGATAAGGGCCAGGTGCAGATTGCGTTGGTGGGCTATCTGTTTTCCGGGGATTTTCCCGAAGCGTATTTGCGTGGTGTGGAGAAACAGACTGAAGCGCTCGGCGCCAATCTGCGGGTGTTTGATGCGCGGCAGCAGGCGGCGAGTCAGGGCGAGATGATCGATCAGGCGGCTGACCTCGGTGTCGACGGCATCATCGTGCAACTCGGTCTGGCCGAAACTCTCAAAGGCCCGATCGACCGGGCGCTCGCCAAAGGCATCAAAGTCGTTGCCTTCGATGTTGATCTGAACACGCCGCAAGTCACCCAAGTTGAACAGGATCACCACGCACTGGCGCGTCTGGCACTCGATCAAGCGGTGAAGGACAACGGCACGCGCTTCGACGCTGGCTACGTGTACATCAGCGGTTTTACCCCGATGGAGCGACGTGACGAGATCTGGAGTCAGGTGAAAAAGGCCAATCCGGGGATCATCGAGAAAGCGCGTTTCGGCACGCTCAACCCGCCAATCGCCAACTCCGTCGCCGATCAGGCCAGCGCCGTGCTGCGCGCCAATCCCGACATCAGCGTGATCTTCGCGCCGTTCGACGAATTCGCCAAAGGCGCGAAAATCGCCGTCGACGAAGCCGGACTGGCGAGCAAAGTGAAAATCTACAGCGCCGACATCTCCACCGCCGATATCCAGATCATGAAAGAACCCAACAGCGCCTGGGCCGCGACGGCAGCGGTCAATCCACAAGTCGCCGGTGCGATCAGCGTGCGCAGTCTGGCGATGCTGATTGCCGGGGAAAACCCGGGGCAGCACGTGCTGGTGCCACCGACCTTGATCACGCGGCAGCAGTTGCTGGATCTCGACGTGAAGAACGTGCGCGACCTGGCGCAGAAACTGCCGGCGTTTGGCGATACGGCAGATGTGGCGCGGGCGGCTTGGATTCCGGTGGTGAATTAAGCCGCTTGTTTGCGCAGTAGAAATGCTCGCATGAACACCGCTTGTCCGTAGGAGCTGAGCTTGCTCGCGAAGGCGTAGTGTCAGGCGACACCTCTAATACCTGACATGCCGCCTTCGCGAGCAAGCTCTGCTCCTACAGGTTTACGCGTCAGAAGGCGTAGGGGATGCTGACCTTGGCCCAGAGCATTTCGCCTTCCGGGCGATTTTCCACGTCGAATTCCTTGGCCCAGCGGATCTCCGCGCTGGCGTATTTGAGGAACGTCCAGTGCAGCGCCGGGCCGATGGCGAACACTTTGCCGCGCACGCCGTCGTCGACATCCTGCCCGGCGAATTGCACGGTGTGGCCGAACTGTTTGTCGTCGGTGGTTTGCTGGAGGAAGTAGCCGTTGATGCCGAGCATCAGGTCGTCGGTGAGCTTGTAGCTGGCCGAATAATCGAAGTGGAAGATCTGCCCGGACTTGTAGTCGGTGTCTTTGTTCTTCTCGTTGAAGCTGTAGGTGGTCTTCATCGACACCTCGGTTTTATCCGTCGGCAGCCAGGTGAAGGAGAACAGCGGCTTGTAGGTGTAGAAATTGTTGCTGGTGTTTGCCAGCCGATCGACGCTGTATTCGCCGGTCGGCACGGTGATTTCCAGGGCCGCGCCGAGGGTCAGGTTTTTGCCCATATCCCACAAAATGATCGGCGCAACGGTGGTGTCGCCCATGCCTTCGCGTGTGTCGCTGAGGCCGAACACCGAGACTTCCTGCTTCAACCACGGCTGTGCGATGTAGCCGGCCAGACGCCCACCGAACACGCGCACCGGGCTCAAGTAGTCGAGGCGCGGAATCACCGCCGTCGATTCAATTTCGACATTCGGCACCTTGCCGCCCAGCGAACTGATGTTGAGCTTGCTCGACTTGTAATGGTTGTAGTAGACGTTGAACGCGACCATGTTCTCCGGAAGGCTGTCGACTTCCAGCGGCAGCATGAAGAAACCGTCGGTGCCGGGGCCGATGTTGTCGACGCCGGCTTCGGTGGCCAGCGCCGGTACAGTCGCGGCGCAGCCCAGCAAGGAAAGGGCCAGGCGCAAGGGGAATGTCGCGCGGTTCGGGTGCATATCCGTCCTCATTATTATTGTGTTGTGACGCAACGCCGGTACGCAGCACGCCCGGCACTATAGAAATAAGCCGTTGGCGCCTGTCAGGGCAGGGTATTGGCGGACACTGAGGGGGACTTCTGCGGACAGTCCGTCACGCCTGTGCTAACTTCCTTCGACATAACCGGTTACAAAAATAACAATCAAGCGTGATCCGGATAGTCAGCCCCCATGAATGTAAAAGTCCAAGACCCCACTTTCGAACTGGCGCTGGTGTCGCCGTTCCTCCTGCAAACCCTCGCCGAAGTCGCGCAGAACAAGGGCGTCGAGCCCGAGAGCCTGTGCCGTGGCCTGGGTTTTACCCTTGAAGACCTGCAGGATCCGGCGCAGCGGATTTCCTATCGCCAGGCTGTGGCGATGATTCAGCGCGCGTTAAAAGTGCTGCCCAATCAGGGCCTCGGCTTATGGGTGGGCGCACAGAATGTGCTGGGCACGCTGGGCTTGCTCGGGCATGTGTTGTCGCTGTGCAAGACTTTGCGCGACGCGTTTGCCTTGGGCATTCGTCATCAGCACACGTCGGGCGGGATTGTGGTGTCGAGTGTCGATGTGGTTGGCGATCAGGTGCACCTTGATGCTGATTGTCGGTTGCCGTTCGCCGAAGTGCAGGTGTTCGCGGTCGAGGAGTTTTTTGCCAGTTTGCTGGTGTACGGCCGGGCGCTAGCCGGGGCTGATTTTGCGCCGATTGCGGTGGAGTTTGTGCATGCCGCGCCGGATTACCTGAGCGAATATCACCGACTGCTTGGGCCGAATGTGCGCTTCGGTTGCCTGCACAATCGCATGTTGATCGATGTGCGCTGGCTCGATGTGAACCTGCCCAATCACCATTCGCTGGCGCTGCGGCAGGCAGTGAAACTGCTGGAGCTGGAAGCGGCGCAGGTGCATCAGAAGCTTGATCTGATTCAGGCGGTGGAGCGGGCGATTGCGCGGGATCTGAGCAGCGGCAGTCATATCGAGAAGATTGCCGGTGATTTGAACATGAGCAGCCGCACCTTGCGCCGACGGTTGACCGAGCATGCGCTGACGTTTGAGGCGCTGCTGGAGCAAGTGCGGCAGGCGCGGACGATGAGTCTGCTGGCGAACCCGGACATGCCGATAGAGCGGATTACCGAAGAGGTGGGCTACAGCGATGTGCGCAGTTTTCGCCGGGCGTTCAAGCGGTGGACGGGGATGAGCCCGAGTGCGTGGCGCCAGGAAAGCGTTACAGCTGTTTAAAAGATCAAAAGATCGCAGCCTTCGGCAGCTCCTACCCTGATCCCTGTAGGAGCTGCCGAAGGCTGCGATCTTTTGATCTTGCTTCAACCCCACAAACTGTCTGGCTACAGGTAAACTCCGCGCACTTTTTCGAGGAGTTCACATGAGTTACTACCAGCCGGGCATTCTCGCCACCCCCGTTCCTGCGCAAGCACGTCACCTGTTTTTCGCGCTTCAGTCAGTTGAAGCGCTGCCACAGGCGATCGACAACCTGATGAATCTGGTGGACGGCAAGTCGGCGGTGGTCGGTTTCGGTGAATCCCTGGTCAAGGCCCTCAACGTCCAGATTGACGGCCTGCGCAGCTTCCCGGCGATGTCCGGCGTCGGCGTGGAAAACCCGTCGACTCAACACGCACTGTGGGTCTGGCTGCACGGCGTCGACCGTGGTGAATTGCTCAACCGCTGCAACGCCCTCGAAGCCGCACTCGCCCCGGCCCTGTGCCTGGTTGAGATGCAGGAAGCCTTCCGCCACAAGGACGGCCACGACCTGACCGGCTACGAAGACGGCACTGAAAACCCGCACGACGAAGCCGCCATCGCCGCCGCCCTGCAAAGCGCCGGCACTGACGGCATGGTCGGCGGCAGCTTCGCCGCAATCCAGCAGTGGCAGCACGATCTCAAGGGTTTCCACAAACTCTCGGCCGATGACAAAGACAACATCATGGGCCGTCGCCTCAGCGACAACGAAGAGATCGACGACGCGCCAGTCTCCGCCCACGTCAAACGCACCGCGCAGGAAAGCTTCGCGCCGGAAGCGTTCGTCGTGCGCCGTTCGATGCCGTGGATTGAAGGCGATCGTGCGGGCCTGATGTTCCTCGCGTTCGGCTTCTCGCTGGATGCCTTCGAAGCACAACTGCGACGCATGAGCGGTCTCGAAGATGGCATCACCGACGGTCTGTATCGCATCAGCCGGCCGATCACCGGTGGTTACTACTGGTGCCCGCCGTTGAAGGATGGTCACCTCGATCTGCGCGCCTTGCGCATCGGCTAAAGGAGTAAAAAATGAACGTGGTGCGTTGGGGCATGATCGGGTGCGGCAGCGTCGCTGAACGCAAGAGCGGGCCGGCCTTCTACAAGGCGCCTGGTTCTGCGCTGGTGGCGGTGATGGGCCGACGCCTTCAAGCGGTGACTGACTACGCTGCGCGCCACGGCATCGCGCGGGTCTACACCGATGTCGATGCGCTGATCAACGATCCCGAGGTCGACGCGGTGTACATCGCCACGCCACCCGACAGCCACCACGCCTACAGCCTGAAAGTCGCCGCCGCCGGCAAACATTGCTGCGTGGAAAAACCCATGGCGCTGAACGCCGGGCAAAGCCGCGAGATGCAACAGGCGTTTGCCGACGCTGGTCTGCACTTGTTCGTTTCCTACTACCGTCGTTCATTGCCGCGATTTGCGCAGGTGCGGCAGTGGCTGGAGGAGGGGCGCATCGGTGAGGTTCGACATCTGAGCTGGACGCTGACCAAAGCGCCGTCGCCGGTTGATCTCGATGGCCGCGACAACTGGCGCACCGATCCGGCGGTGGCCGGTGGCGGTTACTTCGCCGATCTGGCCAGCCACGGTTTTGACCTGTTTCAGTATCTGCTCGGCGATATCGTTGAAGTGGCCGGATTCACGGCGCGACAGGCGGGTCTGTACGCGGCGGAAGATGCCGTCAGCGCCAGTTGGCGATTCGCCTCCGGGGCCTTGGGCATGGGTTGCTGGAGTTTTGTTGCGGATCGGCGCGAGGATCGTGTCGAGATCATCGGCAGCCTGGGGCGGATCAGTTTTTCGGTGTTTGATGAACATCCTGTGCAACTGCATGCGGATGAAGTCGTCAGCCTGGAAATCCCGCATCACGAACACATCCAGTGGCATCACGTGCTGGGCATGAATGCGCATATTCGGGGTGATTCACAACACCCTGCAGTCGCCGAGCAAGCGCTCAAGACTGACTGGGTCATGGATCAAATCCTCAAACGTTAAGATCAAAAGATCGCAGCCTTCGGCAGCTCCTACAGGGGATCGCGGTCTCATGTAGGAGCTGCCGAAGGCTGCGATCTTTTGATTTTCAACACCGAATCTAAGGTTATGCCCAAACAATATTTCTAACCTTGTCATAACAACTCTAAGATCACGTCATAACTCGTTATAACAAGTGATCCCGCGATGACCGATAACGTTCTCTCCCTCAGTAGCGTTCCTCTGCACACCCAATTACGCGACGTCCTCCGTGCGCGCATTCTCGACGGCGAATACCCGCAAGACAGTCAGATGCCGTCCGAAAGCGAACTCGGTGCACTGTTCAAAGTCAGCCGCATCACAGTGCGTCAGGCGCTCGGCGATCTGCAAAAGGAAGGCCTGATCTTCAAGATCCACGGCAAAGGCACCTTCGTCGCCAAGCCGAAAACCTTTCAAAACGTCAGCAGCCTGCAAGGCCTCGCCGAGTCCATGACCGGGCGCGGTTACGAGGTGATCAACCGCCTGCGCAGCTTCAAATTCATCCCGGCCGACAAGCGCGTGGCCGAGCGTTTGCAGGTCGCCGAAGGCGAGATCGTCGCGCAGATCAAACGCGTGCGGCTAATCAACCGCGAGCCGATTTCGCTTGAAATCACCCACCTGCCCAAAGCCGTCGGCGAGCGGTTGGAGAAGGCTGATCTGGTCACCCGCGACATCTTTCTGATCCTCGAAAACGACTGCGGCATCGCCCTCGGTCACGCTGATCTGGCCATCGACGCGGTGCTGGCCGACAGCGACCTGACCCAGGCGCTGAATGTCGAGGCTGGCTCGCCGATCATGCGCATCGAACGTCTGACCCACGACGCCCAGGGCCAACCGCTGGACTTCGAACACCTTTACTACCGTGGCGATGCATTCCAGTACCGCCTGCGGATCGACCGGCAAAAAGGGGAGCAGGCATGACCCGCAACGTTCTCGAACAGGAATACGACATCGTCGTCATCGGCGGCGGCACTGCCGGGCCGATGGCCGCGATCAAGGCCAAGGAAAAGAACCGCGACTTGCGCGTGTTGCTGGTCGACAAGGCCAACGTCAAACGCAGCGGCGCGATCAGCATGGGCATGGACGGCCTGAACAACGCGATCATCCCCGGCCACTCGACGCCGGAGCAGTACACCAAGGAAATCACCATCGCCAATGACGGCATCGTCAACCAAGCTGCGGTGTACGCCTACGCGACCCACAGCTTCGAAACCATCGAACAGTTGGATCGCTGGGGTGTGAAGTTCGAGAAGGACGAAACCGGCGATTACGCAGTGAAAAAAGTCCATCACATGGGCGCCTACGTGCTGCCGATGCCGGAAGGGCACGACATCAAAAAAGTCCTCTATCGCCAGTTGAAACGTGCGCGGGTGAGCATCACCAATCGCCTCGTCTGCACGCGATTGCTGACCGACGAGGAGGGCACCGTCAACGGGGTGATGGGTTTTGATTGCCGTACCGCTGACTTCCATGTGATCAAAGCCAAAGCGGTAATCCTCGCCTGCGGCGCTGCCGGGCGACTCGGCCTGCCATCCTCGGGCTACCTGATGGGCACCTACGAAAACCCGACCAATGCCGGCGACGGCTACGCGATGGCCTATCACGCCGGCGCCGAACTGGCCAACCTCGAGTGCTTTCAGATCAACCCGCTGATCAAAGATTACAACGGCCCGGCCTGCGCTTACGTCACCGGCCCGCTGGGCGGCTACACCGCCAACAACAAGGGCGAACGCTTCATCGAGTGCGACTACTGGAGCGGGCAGATGATGTGGGAATTCCACCAGGAACTGGAGAGCGGCAACGGCCCGGTGTTCCTCAAACTCGATCACCTGGCCGAAGAAACCATCCAGAACATCGAGGAAATTCTGCACAGCAACGAGCGCCCGAGTCGCGGCCAGTTCCACGCCAATCGCGGCACCGACTACCGCACGCAAATGGTTGAAATGCACATCTCCGAAATCGGTTTTTGCAGCGGCCACTCGGCGTCCGGTGTATGGGTCAACGAGCGTGCCGAGACCTCGGTGAAAGGTTTGTATTCGGCGGGTGACATGGCTGCCGTGCCGCATAACTACATGCTTGGCGCCTTCACCTACGGCTGGTTTGCCGGGCACAACGCCGCCGATTTTGTCGCCGGTCGCGAGTTTTCTGCGCTGGATGCCGAGCAGATCGAGAAGGAAAAAGCCCGGGTCTACGCGCCGCTGGATCGCGAACACGGTCTGCCGCCGGCGCAGGTCGAATACAAGCTGCGACGCTTCGTTAACGACTACCTGCAACCGCCGAAAGTGACCAAGAAAATGCAGATCGGCCTGCAACGCTTCAGCGACATCGAACGCGATCTTGAGCAGATGAAAGCCAACAACGCCCACGAACTGATGCGCGCCATGGAAACCAGCGTGATTCGCGACTGCGCCGAAATGGCTGCGCGCGCCTCGTTGTTCCGTGCGGAAAGCCGCTGGGGTCTTTATCACTATCGTGTCGATCACCCGCAGCGCAACGACAGCGAGTGGTTCTGCCATTGCCACTTGAAGAAGGGCGATGACGGTCAGATGACCAGTTTCAAGAAAGCCGTCGAGCCTTACATCATCCCGCTCGATGCCGAGGAAATGCAGGCCTACGACCGTTTGCGGGTCGGCGCCTTTGCCGCTTGATGCACACCTGAAAGAGAGTCCGAACCATGGCCTATCAAGCTCAAGAAATCTTCTTCCGCTCCAACGCCCCCGTCACCGTGGACGAGGACAAATGCATCGCCGAAAAGGGTTGCACCGTGTGTGTCGACGTTTGCCCGATGGACTTGCTGGCGATTAATCCGGCGACGCAGAAGGCCTACATGGCGTTCGATGAATGCTGGTACTGCATGCCGTGCGAGAAGGATTGCCCGACGGGTGCCGTGAAAGTCGACATTCCCTATCTCCTCCGTTGAAACCCGATCCCTGTAGGAGTGAGCCTGCTCGCGATAGCGGTGGGTCAGATTTAGATGTGCTGGCTGACACACCGCTATCG
>NZ_JASCPK010000137.1:0-15995 GCF_029959385.1 Pseudomonas sp. PS01303 | reverse complement strand
ATCGCGAGCAGGCTCACTCCTACAGGTCGGTATACGACGATCCATTGTAGGAGTGAGCCTGCTCGCGATAGGGCCAGCACAGGCAACCAATCACTCCCCTGCTACAAAAATCCAACAATTCCCCCAGTCATTTCCCGCACTTTGCGAAAAATGCCGTTAGTCGCCACCCCCCGCGATGGATTAAAGTAACGCCCCCAGCCCCGGCGTTATCCGAACGCCCGTGGCCACCCCTTTCCAGGAACAGTCACCGATGGAACATCGTGAAGCGCTGCTGGCGCTGCGAACCTTTCTTTCAACGCAGATTCTCGGCCAGGAAAAACTCATCGAGCGTTTGCTCATCGCCCTGCTCGCCGACGGCCACATGCTGGTCGAGGGCGCCCCGGGTCTGGCCAAGACCAAAGCGATCAAAGAACTCGCCGAGGGCATCGAAGCCCAGTTCCATCGCATCCAGTTCACCCCTGACCTGCTGCCCGCCGACATCACCGGCACCGAGATCTATCGCCCGGAAACCGGCAGTTTCGTGTTCCAGCAAGGGCCAATCTTCCACAACCTGGTGCTGGCGGACGAAATCAACCGCGCGCCGGCCAAGGTGCAATCGGCGCTGCTCGAAGCCATGGCCGAGCGTCAGGTCAGTGTCGGCCGCAGCACCTACGAGCTGTCGCCGCTGTTTCTGGTGATGGCCACGCAGAACCCGATCGAGCAGGAAGGCACCTATCCGCTGCCGGAAGCCCAGCTCGATCGCTTCCTGATGCACGTAAAAATCGGTTTCCCGGATGCCGCCGTCGAACGCCGCATCCTCCAGCAGGCCCGTGGCGAAGCGCTGAATGGCGAGACCAAGCCCGAGCGCCGGGTCAGCCAGCAGGCGATCTTCGCTGCACGCAAGGAAATTCTCGGCTTGTACATGGCCGACGCCGTGGAGGAATACCTGGTGCAACTGGTCATGGCCACCCGTACGCCGGCCAAGTTCGATCCGGAGATGGCCGAGTGGATCGCTTACGGCGCCAGCCCGCGTGGCTCGATCGCCCTCGACCGCTGCGCCCGCGCCCACGCCTGGCTGGCCGGTCGCGACTTCGTCAGCCCGGAAGACATTCAAGCGGTGCTGTTCGACGTGTTGCGTCACCGCATTATTTTGTCGTTTGAAGCCGAAGCCGCCGGCATCGATCAGGATCGGGTGGTGCAGCGGATTCTCGACGTCGTAGCCGTCGCTTGACCCCCATGAATGCCCCCCAGCCTTCCCAACCGGGCATCCGCGTCAGCCTCGCCGAGCTGATCGAGATGCGTCACCGGGTGCGCGAAGTGCAGCTGTTTTCCACGCCGAGCCAGCGCAGCCCGCTGATCGGCCTGCATCACTCGAAATTCCGTGGTCGCGGTGTCGACTTCGATCAGGTGCGCGTGTATCAGGCCGGCGACGACGTGCGCACCATCGACTGGCGCGTCACCGCTCGCACACAAGAGCCGCACACCAAGCTGTTCCATGAAGAACGCGAACGGCCGATTTTCATCATGGTCGAGCAAAGCACGCGGTTGTTTTTCGGCTCGGGGCTGATGTTCAAATCGGTGTTGGCCGCACAAGTCGCGGCGCTGATCGGCTGGGCCGCGCTCGGCCACAACGACCGGGTCGGCGGGCTGGTGTTCGGCGACAACGAGCACTACGAAATCAAACCACGGCGCAGCAAGCAGAGCCTGCTGCAATTGCTCAACCGTTTGGTCAAGGTCAATCAATCGCTGCACAGCGAACGTGAACCGGATCGCGATGCCTTCGGCGTGGCCCTGCGTCGCGCCCGGGAAGTGCTGCGCCCCGGCAGCCTGGCCATTGTGATTTGCGATGAGCGCGCGCTGTCCGACAGCGCCGAGCAACAACTGAGCTTGTTGGCGCGTCATTGCGACCTGTTGATGCTGCCGATTTCCGATCCACTCGATCACGCCCTCCCCGCCGCCGGCCTTTTACGATTCGCCGAACGTGGCGCACAACTTGAGCTCGACACGCTGAATTTCGATCTGCGCCAAACCTATCGCGCGCAGGCCGAAGCGCGCATCGCTCGCTGGGAATTGCTCGCGCAGAAGCTGCGGGTGCTGCTGATGCCGTTGAGCACGCAGAGTGAAATGGTCGAGCAGATGCGCGAATTCCTCAACCCGCAGCGTCCGGGGAAAGGTCGATGAACGGCCTCGACCAATTGCAACCGCTGATCTCGCCGCCGCCGATTGCTTTTTGGCCTCCGGCGCCGGGCTGGTGGTTATTGCTGCTGTTATTGCCGCTGCTCGGTTACGCCGTGTGGCGCCTGCGCCGTTTCATTCCCATGAAGAAACGCCCGATCGTGCGCGCCGAACAGCCACTCGATCCGGTGCGCGTCGCTGCCCTCGCAGAACTGGCGCAAATGCCCAAACCCTACGACGGCGCCCCGGCCGGCGCGTGGCTGCAACAGGTCAATGGCCTGCTCAAACGCCTGTGCCGCAACCACTATCCCTACAGCCAGAGCCACACCCTTAATGGCCGAAAATGGCTGGCGTTCCTCGACAACCGTTGCCCCGCCGCTGGCCTGACGCGCTGGATGGTGCTGGTCGAAGGCGCGTACAAACCGGAATGCAAACTCGACGACAAGGCCATCGCCGGCCTGACGCAAGCCGTCGACACGTGGATTCGCAAACATGTTTGAGTTCGCCTGGCCGTGGATTTTTCTGCTGTTACCGCTGCCGTGGCTGATGCGCCTCGTATTGCCGGTGGCCGACAGCGGCGAACCGGCGCTGAAAGTCAGCTTTCTGTCCGACCTCGAAGGCCTCGCCCGCCGTCGTGCCCGCGCCCATTTGCCTGCGTGGCGCCAGCAAGCGCCGTTCATGTTGTTGTGGTTGCTACTGCTGACTGCCGCTGCGCGCCCGCAATGGCTGGGCGAACCGTTGCCGATTGCCGCCAGCGGCCGAGACTTGCTGGTGGCGGTGGACGTGTCCGGCTCGATGGATTTCCCCGACATGCAGTGGCAGGACGAAGAAGTCAGTCGCCTGTCGTTGGTGCAGCATCTGCTCGGTGACTTCCTGGAAAGCCGTGACGGCGACCGCGTTGGCTTGATCCTCTTCGGCAGTCAGGCCTACCTGCAAGCACCGCTGACCTTTGACCGCCACACCGTGCGCGTCTGGCTTGATGAAGCGCGGATCGGCATTGCCGGCAAGAACACCGCCATCGGCGACGCCATCGGTCTGGGCCTGAAACGCTTGCGCATGCGTCCGGCACAAAGCCGTGTGCTGATTCTGGTCACCGACGGCGCCAACAATGGCGGCGAAATCGATCCGTTGACGGCGGCAAAACTGGCGGCCAGTGAAGGCGTGAAGATTTACCCGATCGGCATCGGCGCTAATCCTGAGGACAGCGGTTCGACCGGCCTGCTCGGCGTCAATCCAAGCCTGGATCTCGACGAGCCGGCGCTCAAGGAAATCGCCGAAGTCACCGGCGGGCAATACTTCCGCGCGCATGATGGCCAGGAACTGCAAGCGATCAAGGACACCCTCGACCAGCTCGAACCGGTGACCCAACAACCGACCCAGGCACGTCCTGCGCAAGCGTTGTATCACTGGCCGCTGGCGTTGGCGCTGTGGTTGAGCCTGTTGCTGGTCGCCCGCGAATTGTGGCCGGACAACCCGCTGCAACGCCTGTTCAACAAGGAGCTTAATCTGCAAAGTCCGCTGCCTGATTGGCGCGAGCGTCTCAAACGCCTGCGTCTGCGGAGGCGCCGATGATTGCCCTCTGGCCGCACTGGTTCCGTCCGTGGTGGTTGCTGCTGTTGCCGCTGCTCGGCTGGCTGATCTGGCAACTCTGGCACCGGCAAAAACGCGCCGGACGCTGGCAGATGATCCTGCCGCCGGCGTTCCACGCCACTCTGCTCAGCGGCGGCAGCGGTCGCGACAGCAAACTGCCGTGGGTGGCCCTTGGCGTGGCGTGGTTGCTGACGATTCTGGCGTTGCTCGGGCCGAGCTGGGAGCGCGTCGAACAGACCAGCCAAAAACCCGCCGACCCATTGGTGATCGTGCTGGAACTGACCCCGGAAATGCTCGCCACCGACTCACCACCGACGCGACTGGAACAAGCGCGGCGCAAGGTGTTCGACCTGTTGCAGGCGCGCAGCGATGCGCAGACCGCGATCGTCGTTTACGCCGGCAGCGCCCACACGCTGGTGCCGCTGTCGGATGATCTGGCGACCAGCCGCAATCTGCTCGACGCGCTAAAGCCTTCGCTGATGCCGGAAAGCGGTCATCGCGCCGATCTCGCTGTCGCTAAAGCGCTGGATTTGCTCAAACAAGGAGCACTCGGCCAAGGGCGGATTCTGCTGGTCGGCTCGTCGCTGAGCGAAGATGAACGGCAAGGCATTCGCCGTGCGCTCAACGGGCAATCGGCGCAACTGTTGATGCTCGGCATCGGCACCGCCGAAGGTGCGCCGATTGCGCAGGAGGACGGCAGTTTCCTCAAAGACGAACAAGGCGCGATCCGTGTGCCGCAACTCGACAGCCCGGGGCTCGCGGCATTCATCAATAGCGTCGGCGGTGACTACCACGCGGCGCGTCTGGATGAAGCCGATCTCGGCTCACTCGGACTGCTCAACGGCCCGCGCAGTTTGCGCAGCGATGGCCAGACCGTGCGCCTCGACACGTGGGCCGACCAGGGTTATTGGTTGCTGCTGCCACTGCTGCTGCTCGCTGCCTGTGCCGGGCGGCGTGGCTGGCTGTTTTGCCTGCCGCTGCTGTTCTGCCTGCCGCAGCCGAGCTACGCTTTTGACTTCGAAGACTTGTGGCTGCGCCCCGACCAGCAAGGCCTGCACTTGCTCAAACAGAAACGTCCCGCCGAAGCCGCAGAACATTTTGACGATCACCAGTGGCAAGGGGTGGCGTTGTACGAGGCTGGCGACTACAGTGGCGCCGCCCAGCGCTTTGCCGAAGGCAGCGATGCCCGCGCCCACTACAATCGTGGCAACGCTTTGGCGAAAAGCGGTGAGCTGGACGCGGCGATCGACGCCTATGAACAGGCGCTGGAGCTGCAACCGGATCTGCGTCCGGCACAGACCAACAAGGCGCTGGTGGAAAATCTGCTGAAGCAGAAAAGCACCCCGCCACCGGTCGAACCGGAAAGCCAGCAGCCCGAACAGAATCTGCCGGGCGGTGAACCTCCGCCGCCCACCGCGCCGCCACCAGCGGTGAAAAGCGAAACCCAGAGTGAGGCGCAATCCGGCGAGTCTGCCAGTGAACCGCCGCCGACCACACCGCCGCAGCCAGGCCCGAATGAGGTGCCGGGCAGCAACGATGAGGAAGAGGAAACCAACACCGTGCCGACGCTGCGCCCGACCGAGGACAACCTTGAAGGCGAGCAACGTCAGGCACTGGAACAATGGCTGGGCAAAATCCCGGACGATCCGGGCGAACTGCTGCGACGCAAATTCTGGTACGAACAGCAACAACATCAGGATCAGGAAAACACTCGATGACCCGCTTCACCGCTCTCTTGCTGCCCCTGCTGCTCTGCACGACCGCCAACGCGGCCGAGCTGATCGCCAGTGTGGATCGCAGTCGCCTGAATTCCGGCGAGACGGTCGAGCTCACCCTCGAAATCAGCGACGTCACCCAGTTCGGTAAACCCGACCTGACCCCGCTGGAGCCGCTGTTCGAAGTGCGCGGCACGCGGCAGGTCAACCAGCTCAATACCCTCAACGGCGACAACCGCGCGACCACACGCTGGATCATCACGTTGCTGCCGAAAGAGAACGGCAGCGTGGTGATTCCCTCGCTGCAAATGGGAGAGGTGCAGAGCCAGCCGATCACCGTGCAAGTGGTCGAAAGCGACACCCGCGAAGACAAGAACAGCCTTGATCCGGTGTTTATCGAAGCCAGCCTCGATCAGTCCAGCGTGTATGTGCAGGCGCAGGCGATCCTGACTGTGCGCGTCTATCACTCGGTTTCGCTGTACGACGACAGCAGCCTGTCGCCGCTGCAAATCGTCGATGCGCGGGTTGAGCAGCTCGGCGACACGCGCACCTACGAGAAAGACATCAACGGTGTGCGCCACGGCGTCATCGAAATGCGCTACGCGATTTATCCGCAGCACAGCGGTTTGCTGACAATCACCCCGCAAACGTTCAGCGCCACGCTGGTCGACACGCAACCGGCCCAGGACACCAGCCCACAGGGGCCGAAGCCGGGCAAGCTGATGCGCGTCACCTCTTCGGAAATTCCGCTGACGGTCAAGCCCAAACCGCTGACTTATCCTGCCGATGCGCCATGGCTGCCGGCACGCAGCCTGAGCTTGAGCGAGAGCTGGAACCCGGAGCCGGAGCACACGCAGATCGGCGATTCGCTGACCCGCAGCCTGACCCTGAAAGTCGAAGGTCTGGCCGCTTCGCAATTGCCCGCACTGCCCGCCACCGACGTCAATGGCCTGCGCCGCTACCCCGATCAACCGGTACTGAGCAATCAAAGCAGCGACCGTGGCCTGATCGGCAGCCGTGAAGAACGCGAAGCGCTGGTGCCGAGCCGCAGCGGCTCGATCGACCTGCCGACGGTGGACGTGGTGTGGTGGAACACCTTCGAAGATCATCTGGAACACAGCAGCCTGCCGGCGCGCACCCTGCAAGTCGCCAATAACCCGAGCCTGCAGGTCGATACGCCGACGGGCAATCTGCAACCCGGAATCGTCGATAACGACACGCTGTGGTGGTGGAAACTCAGCACGCTGATACTGGCTTGCACCACCCTGCTCGGCTTTGGTCTGTGGTGGCGAGCGCGCTGGCAGCCGGCGATCCTGCGCGCCGCACAAACCGGCCCGAGCCCGCGCACCTTGCTCGACGACATCAAACGCGCGAGCCAGGCCAATGACCCGCAGGCGACGCGGCAGGCGCTGGATGCCTGGGCGCGTCAGCAGCCGGAGACGCTGGCGGACATGGCTGCGCGGTTTGTGCCGTTGTCGGATGCGCTGGATGGGTTGAATGGCGCGCTCTACAGCGAAACGGGGCAGCATTGGCAGGGTGAGGATTTGTGGCGGGCAATCCGCACGATTCCGACCGCCGAGCGCGTGCACGACCCGGTGGGTGACAGCGGCTTGCCACCGCTCTACCCCAAATAACCACTCTCGAGAATGTAGGAGCCCCCCCTGTGGCGAGGGGATTTATCCCCGTTCGGCTGCGCAGCAGCCGCAAAATCAGACCATGCGGTGTGTCAGGCATATTGAGTTGCAGGATTTGGGGCCGCTTCGCAGCCCAGCGGGGATAAATCCCCTCGCCACAGGGTTCCCTTTCTAACCTGCATCTCCATTCCAACAGACTGACTTCGACCACAGGGTGTGGTTTTGCCAGTAAACTCTCCCCCTCTTTCGCCGCCTCTTCATTCCCGCGCGGCCATCACCTCTTTTTGTTGCGGAGTCCGCCTTGCGTCTGTTTCACACCTCCGACTGGCACCTTGGGCAAAACCTGCATGGCCAGGAGCGCGATTTCGAGCACGCCTGTTTTCTCGAATGGCTGCTGCGCCAATTGAAACTGGCGCAGCCGGATGTGCTGCTGATTGCCGGTGACATCTTTGACACGGTCAATCCGCCGGTCAAAGCCCAGGAATGCCTCTACGATTTCATCGTCAACGCCCACGAGCAGCAGCCGTTGCTGACCATCGTGATGATTGCCGGCAACCACGATTCCGGCTCGCGCATCGAACTGCCCGCGCCGTTGATGCGGCGCTTGCGCACCCATGCGCTGGGTCGCGTGCTGTGGCTGGATGACGGCCAGCTCGATTCCGAACGTCTGCTGCTGCCATTGCCGAACGCCAAAGGCGACATCGCCGCGTGGTGCCTGGCGCTGCCGTTCCTGCGCCCGGCGGAAGTCACCGGAGCGCATCTGGGCGATAACTATTTGCGCGGCATTGGTCAGGTGCATGAGTGGTTGATCGAAGCCGCCAACGCCAAACGCCAACCCGGTCAGGCGCTGATCGCCATCAGCCACGCGCACATGGCCGGTGGCTCGGTCTCGGAGGACTCCGAGCGCAGCCTGATCATCGGTAACGCCGAAGCCCTGCCGGCTAGTCTGTTCGGGCCGAGCATCAGTTACGTCGCCCTCGGCCATTTGCACAAGCCACAGAAGGTCAACGGTGAGGAGCGCATTCGCTACAGCGGTTCGCCGATCCCGTTGTCGTTCTCGGAGATCGGTTATCAGCATCAGATTCTCGACGTCACGCTTGATGGCGAAACCCTGGTCAGCGTCGAACCGAAATTGATTCCGCGCTCGGTCAACCTGCAACGCATCGGCCCGGCACCGCTGGCCGAGATTCTCCTGCAACTGGCCGACCTGCCGAACATCGACCTGCTCGCCGAAACCCAGCGCCAGCCATGGCTGGAAGTACGTGTGACCCTCGACGAGCCGCAGCCGGATCTGCGCCATCAAGTGGAAAACGCCCTGCAAGGCAAAGCCGTGCGCCTGGTGCGCATCGCCGCTGAATACGCCGGCAAGCGTGGCGCTGACGGCGAAGAGGACGGCACCGCGCTGATCGAACTCGATCAACTCACCCCGCAGGAATTGTTCAGCCGCGCCTGGCTCGACAACTACGGCAACGAGGTCGATGAACAGACGCTGAAGGACTTCGCCGAACTGCTGCAAGACGTGCAACTGGAGGGCGAGCAGCCATGAAAATTCTCGCCATTCGTTTGAAAAACCTCGCTTCGCTGGCCGGGCCGTTCGAAATTGATTTCACCGCTGAACCGCTGGCCAGTGCCGGTTTGTTCGCGATCACCGGGCCGACCGGCGCCGGTAAAAGTACCCTGCTCGACGCCTTGTGCCTGGCATTGTTCGGCGCTGTACCGCGCCTGAACAACACCGGCCGTGACGCCAAAGTCCCCGATGCCGACGGTGAAATCGCCACCGGTGACCCGCGCACACTACTGCGTCGCGGCACTGGTGAAGGCTATGCCGAGGTGGATTTCGTCGGTGTTGATGGCCGTCGCTATCGGGCGCGCTGGGAAGCCAACCGCGCCCGCGAGAAGGCTGGCGGCAAGTTGCAGGCCAGTCGTCAGAGCTTGCGCGACATCGATCAGGATCAACTGCTCGCCAGCCAGAAAGGCGAATACAAAACCCAACTGGAAACCGCGCTCGGTCTGAACTTCGAACAGTTCACCCGCGCCGTGCTATTGGCGCAGAGCGAGTTCAGCGCGTTCCTCAAAGCGGACGACAACGACCGCAGCGAACTGCTGGAAAAACTCACCGACACCGCGCTGTATACCCGCCTCGGCCGTCGCGCATTCGACAAGACCAAAGAGGCCCGCGAAGCGCACAAGCTGTTGCAGGATCAGGCCACTGGCGTCACTCCCCTCGCCCCCGAAGCGCGCGCCGAGCTGGATGAACGCTTTAACGCCGCCCAGCAACAATTGAAGTTGCAGCAGGCACAATTGAAGCAACTGGAGCAGCAACACAGTTGGCTCAAGGATTTGCGTCTGTTGCAGGACGCGCAGCAAGCCGCCAGCGAGCAATTGCGCAGCGCCCAGCAACAATCGGAAGCGCTGGCCGGCGAACGCATCAAGCTGACGCGTCTGGAACAACTCGGCCCGCAACGGCACCAGTTCGCCCGCAAAACCGAACTCGATGCGTTGTTGACGCCGTTGGCCGCGCAGATTGCCGAGCACACCCGCCAGCACGCCGAACTGACTGAACGTCAGACGCAACTCGAGCAGAATCTTGAGGCCGCCAAAGTCACGCTGACCGAGGCGCAGCAACGCCAATCTGAAAACGCGCCGCTGTTGCGTCAGGCGTTCGAAGAGCAAAGCACCCTCGCCCGTCTGGCTAAAGATGTGGCCACGAGCGCTGAGGCCAAAGCCACTGCGCAACAAGCCTGCACCGACGGCCAGAGCGCTATTCAAGCCTTGCAGGAAAAGCAGGGCCAGGTCGCCGAACGCTTGCAACGCATCGCCGCTGAGCTGGAACAAAGCGCTCATCTGGCGCCACTGAGCGATGCGTGGAATGCCTATCGCGATCGTCTCCAGCAGTTGATGCTGATCGGCAATCGCCTGAACAAAGGTCAGGCCGAACTGGCTAACCTCGAACAAAACGCCACACGTAGCGCTGAAGAATTTGCCAGCCAGAAGCAACAACTCGAAGTGCTGTTCAAAGAGGCCGGCGCCGAACCGGATGCCGTCGCCGAGCAAATCGGCATTCTCGGTACGCTGTTGCAGGACAACCGCAAACAACTGCGCGCTTTCGAAGACCTGTCGCGGCTGTGGGCCACTCAACAGGATCTGGACAAGCGCGGCGCCGAGTTGCAACAACGCCAGTTCAATGCGCAGCAGGAGCGTGAGCGTCTGACCCAGGACGGCGTCAAAACCAAAGCCGAACTGATCGTCGCCGAGCAAACCCTCAACGTCACCCGCGAACTGCTTGAACGCCAGCGTCTGGCGCGCAGTGCCAGTGTCGAAGAGTTGCGCGCGCAGTTGCAGGACGATCAACCGTGCCCGGTGTGTGGCAGCAATGAGCACCCGTATCACCAGCCGGAAGCGCTGCTGCAAAGCCTCGGTCGCCACGATGAAAGCGAACAGGCCAACGCTCAGCTAGTCGTCGATCAGTTCAAGGAAAAACTCAGTGAACTGCGCGCCGACGTCGGCGCTGTCATTGCTCAGCAGAAAGAACTGCTGCAACAACAAGAGCAACTGGCGAATCAGCAACAGGCCCTCGCGCCGAGCCTCGATGCGCACCCGCTGTCCGCGCAGTTGTTGAATCAGGACGCCGACAAACGCGACGCCTGGCTCCTGCGTCAAAACGAGCAATTGAACCAGAGCATCACGCAGGACGAACAGCGCCAGAGCGCCCTGCTCACCCTGCAACAGGATGCGGCGCGGTTGACTCAACAATTGCGTCAGGCGGAAACCGCGCATCAGCAAGCCGCGCAGCACCTGAGCAATCAACAGCGCGAACTGAGCAGCGACCGTCAACGCCTCGATGAAGAACTGACGGCATTCGGCCCTCTGCTGCCGGCCGAGACCCTTGAAGCCCTGCGCCTGGAGCCGGCAGCGACGTTCATGCAGCTTGACCGGCAGATCGCCGAGCGTCTGACGCAACTCGATCAGCAAAAGGAAGAATTGAGCGAACAGCAGCAACGGCAGCAGACGCTGGATAAAGAACAGGATCGTCAGCAGACCCGCGCACAGCAGGCACAAACCGCTGAACAGCAGTTCAATGCGCTGGCCGAGCAACAGCAACTGTGCCAGCAGAAACTGGCGCAATTGCTCGGCGAGCACAGCAGCGCCGAACAGTGGCAGCAGCAACTGGAACACGCTGTGGAACAGGCGCGCGCCGCCGAAACCAGTACCGCGCAAGAACTGCAAAGTGTGCGCACGCAGCTTGTGCAGATCGCCGCCGAACTCAAAGCGCAGCAACAACGTTTGCAGGCTCTGGAAAGCGAAGACAAGGATCTGGCCAGCAAGATTGCCGACTGGCGCGCGCGTCATCCGGAGCTGGATGACGGTGGCCTCGAAGATCTGTTGCGGGTTGACGACGCGCAACTCGCTGAACTGCGCCAACGCTTGCAGCAAAACGAAAAAGCCATCGAGCAAGCCAAAGTGCTGTTGCAAGAACGTGACGAGCGCTTAGCCGCGCATCAAGCCCAGCACAACGGCAATCTTGATGCCGAGCAACTCGCCACGGCCCTGACGGATTTGCAGAACCAGTTCAACGTCAGCGAGCAGCAATGCGCTGAACTGCGTGCAGAACAGGTCGAAGATCAGCGCCGGCAGAATGCCAATCAGGCCTTGGCGCAGCAGATTGCTGATGCCTACGCCGAGTATCAGCGTTGGGCGCGGCTCAGTGCGCTGATTGGCTCGGCCACCGGCGATACGTTCCGCAAGATCGCCCAGGCCTACAACCTCGATTTGCTGGTGCATCACGCCAACGTGCAACTGCGCCAACTGGTCAAACGCTATCGCCTGAAACGCGGCGGCAGCATGCTCGGCTTGTTGGTGATGGACACGGAAATGGGCGATGAACTGCGCTCGGTGCATTCGTTGTCTGGCGGCGAGACGTTCCTGGTGTCGTTGGCGTTGGCGCTGGGTCTGGCCTCGATGGCGTCGAGTACGCTGAAAATCGAATCGCTGTTTATCGACGAAGGTTTTGGCAGCCTCGATCCGGAGTCGCTGCAACTGGCGATGGATGCGCTGGATGGTTTGCAGGCTCAGGGCCGTAAGGTCGCGGTGATTTCCCATGTGCAGGAAATGCACGAACGGATTCCGGTGCAGATTCAGGTGCAGCGTCAGGGCAATGGTTTGAGCACCCTGGAGGTGAAATGAACACGCTGTACTCGTTCCGCCGCTGCCCGTACGCGATGCGCGCGCGGATAGCGTTGCGTTATTCGAGCGTGCCGGTGGAGATTGTCGAGGTCAGCCTTAAAGCCAAACCGGCGGAGATGCTGGCGATCTCGCCGAAGGGCACGGTGCCGGTGCTGGATGCGGATGGTCGGGTGATTGATGAGAGCCTGGAAATCATGCGCTGGGCGCTGGCGCAGAATGATCCGCTGAACTGGTTGCTTGATGGCGATTCGCGGATTGCCGAGTTGATCGAGGCGAATGATCAGGGGTTCAAGGTGGATTTGAATCGCTACAAGTATGCCGAGCGGTATCCGGAACAGCCAATGGAGGTTTATCGGGCTCAGGGCGCGGTGTTTTTGCAGCGGTTGGAGGGGTTGTTGCAGGATCGCGATTATTTGCTGGCTGATCATCCGAGCCTGGCGGATATCGCCCTGCTGCCGTTTGTTCGGCAGTTCGCGCATGTCGATCGCGAGTGGTTTGCGCAGACGCCTTACCCGCGTCTGCAGGCCTGGTTGAACAACTTCCTCGAGTCCGACCTCTTCACCTCGATCATGAAGAAGTAACCCTCAACTTCCTGCCTGATTGATCATTCCCACGCTCCGCGTGGGAATGCCTCGAGGGACGCTCCGCGTTCCAATTGGACGCAGAGCGTCCGGGGCTGCATTCCCACGCAGAGCGTGGGAACGATCAATCAACCCTGTGGTGAGGGGATTATTGTGGCGAGGGGATTTATCCCCGTTCGGCTGCGAAGCAGTCGTGAAACCATTCTATGCGGTGTGTCAGGCAAATTTGAGTTGCAGGATTTGGGGCTGCTTCGCAGCCCATCGGGGATAAATCCCCTCGCCACAATAAATTCCATCACCACAATGGATTGCGGTGTCTAGGCAAGCGCATTGCACATCCCAAGCGCCATGCAATCCACTTCGAAAGGCCCAAGGAAATCCGCCGAAACCTTCACCGGCGGATTCCCCGCCATCAGCCCCAGGGTATTCGCCCGTTCAATGTTGTGCGCAATGCTGTGATTGGCCTCTATGGCCCGCGCCAGCCCGCCCACCGAGCCTTGGCCGACACCCAGTAGCGAAGCGCCGTTAGTCATGACCGCCAGACTGGCGATGACCCAAAGTCTGTAGCCTTTCATGCGCCGCCGACTCCTGCGAGTTCAGCCCGGTCGACCATCACGCTCTGCGAGCGGACTTCAAACTGAATGCCGGGATGGGCGACGTCTATCGTTGCGTCGAAGCTGTGTTCCATCTGCGAGGCGATGCTGACGACCAGTACAACGGCCAGGTAAAGACCGATGGCCAGGTAGGCGCCGCGTTTGGCTGAAGTGATGATTGCGCTGGCCATGGTGTTCTCCCGTGGGCATGTTTCGATGGCCACAGAATCGATCAAAACAGCACGGGCAACCACTCAGGGTTTTCCATAGTGAACATCAGTTGCGTTGATTATTTAGCCGGTCTATTTGCGCGTTTGAGAAAACCTATGACCGTGCTTCACGCACACGAGGGCGACGGTCTTTACGGATCGTTCCCACGCTCTGCGTGGGAATGCAGCCCGTGACGCTCCGCGTCACTGGACGCAGAGCGTCCCTAGAGGCATTCCCACGCAGAGCGTGGGAACGATCAAACCACACGCGCACAAACATGTAGGAGCTGCCGAAGGCTGCGATCTTTTGACGTTTAAGATCAAAAGATCGCAGCCTTCGGCAGCTCCTACAGGAGATCGTGTGAATCCCCCGAATGGTGCGGAGGCAGAATGGGACTTTCAGTGTTGGGCTTTGTGATCCAGAGCAGCGTAGAAGTTGGCGCTCTGTTGCAGGTATTTTTGGGTGTAGCTCTGGGTGTGGGATTTTTTGCTGTTGATTTCAACGTTGGCGCTGGCTGGCAGCACAACGGTGGCGGAGATGGCGGAAGCGGCGATAACAGAGAAGAGATTGAAGTTCATGGCGGTAACCCTCGTGTTCGGTTGGCTTGCTTGCCCGGTTGGGCTGTGAAGCAAACTTAACGCTCGACGGTTACTCGCTTGAAATGCTTTGTAGCATTACCGAATATCAGCGCGATTGATACAAAGAGACAGGCCCCGTAAACCGGGGCCTGTGGCTTATTGTCGCACCATAAACTTCAGGTCGCTCGGGGCGTCCATTGGCAGTTTCTGCACGGTTTTGCCGAGCAGACCGGTCTTGCTGTCGCGTTCAACGACAACAATCTGGTTGCTCTTCTGGTTGGCGATCAGCAGGAATTTGCCGCTCGGATCGAGGCTGAATTCGCGCGGATGATCACCTTCAACCGAACGCTTTTGCAGCTCTTTGAGTTGGGCCGTCGCCGGATCGATGCTGAACACCACCATCTGATTCGCGGTGCCACGGTTGCTGACATAGAGGAACTTGCCGTCCGCCGAGGTGTGCAGCGCCGCGCCGGCCTTGTCCGAGGTCGGTTGACCGGCGGCCAGATCGACCAGCTGGGTTTGCGTCAGCACGCCGTCGTTGTAATCGAACACCGCAACCTGCGCGCTCATTTCCATGGTCAGCCAGGCATGTTTGCCGTCAGCGCTGAACAGCAAATGACGTGGGCCGCTGCCGGCTGGCATGGCGACGAACGCGGTTTTCGCTGGGGTCAGCGGCAGATCAGGGTTGGCTTTCGGGTCGAATTGGTAGATGAAGACCTTGTCGGCGCCCAAGTCATTGGAGAACACGTAACGACCGTCCGGCGAGGAAATCGTCGAGTGCACGTGGTTCGACGCCTGACGCTCCGCGTTGACCCGGCTCGCCGGATGCGCGCTCATTTGCACTACCGGTTTCAGCTTGCCGTCAGCACCGACGGGCAACACCGCCAAGGTTCCGCCCGGATCTTCCACCACCGAATAGTTGCTGACGAACAGGTGGCTGGCGTCGCCGCTGAGGCTCGAATGGGTCGGCTCGTTGCCCAGGCTCTGTACTTGATTGATCAGGGTCAGGGCGTGGGTTTTCGGATCGATCGAATAGCTGCTGACGCGGCCGACCGGGTCTTTCTGGCCCGGGCCGTTTTCATTGACCACGAACAGGCGATGCTGGTCTTTGGACAGGGTCAGCCACGACGGGTTTTCGCTCTTCACCACTTGCAGCGGCTTGGCGTCGATCTGGCCAGTGACGCTGTCGAAATTCATTCGATAGATGCCCTGGCTGGTGCCGGCGGTGTAAGAACCGACCAACAATTGAAAGCTTTCTGCCGATGCCGTGGACAGGCCCATGGCACCCACGCTGCCGGCCATCAGCAGCGGCCAGAATTTACGCATTTTCATCAGTGTCATCCTCATCGTCGCTGCTGCTGACGACATCGCCATGGCACACCAGGCGGTGTTCGCCGATCGCTTTGGTTTCATTGAAATAGCCGACGATCAGCCAGCTCTGCAGCGAGTCATCGAACGTGGCCGCTGCAACTTGAGCCGGGGTGAATTCCCAATGCTTGGCCGCTCGGCCATCGATGCATTCGATGTGCAGATTGTCGTCTTCGTCGAGGGCGAATTCGAAGGCATGCAGGCCGTCGATTTCGACCATACCGCAGTGTTCGAGGGCGTTGAGAAGGGTTTGGGCAGTCATGGCAATCAAGTCTTTCAGGGGGAAACCGGCAATGATAGCTCAAGAAGCACACTCCCCCTGTAGGAGCTGCCGAAGGCTGCGATCTTTTGATGTTGTTTTTTGAAATCAAGATCAAAAGATCGCAGC
>NZ_JASCPK010000136.1:0-16253 GCF_029959385.1 Pseudomonas sp. PS01303 | reverse complement strand
GGATTTATCCCCGCTGGAGTGCGCAGCAGTCCCAATGTTTTTGGGGCCGCTGCGCAGCCCAACGGGGATAAATCCCCTCGCCACAATTGTTCTATATTGTCTGTCAGGCACAAAAAAGCCCGCCAATTTGGCGGGCTCTTTGTTTGCAGCGGGTCAGAGCAGGAAGATTGTCGCCAACCCGAGGAAGATGAAGAAGCCACCGCTGTCGGTCATCGCGGTGATCATCACGCTGGCGCCCATGGCCGGGTCGCGGCCCATCTTGGCCAGCGTCATCGGGATCAGTACGCCCATCAGCGCTGCCAGCAGCAGGTTGAGCGTCATTGCCGCCGTCATCACCACACCCAACGACCAGCTGCCGTAGAGCAGATAAGCGACCACACCGATCACCCCGCCCCAGACCAGGCCGTTGATCAAACCTACGGCCAGTTCCTTGCGCATCAGACGCGAGGTATTGCCGGTGCTGACCTGATCGAGCGCCATCGCGCGAACGATCATGGTGATCGTCTGGTTACCGGAGTTGCCACCAATACCCGCCACGATCGGCATCAACGCCGCCAGCGCTACCAGCTTCTCGATCGAGCCTTCAAACAGGCCGATCACACGGGACGCAACAAACGCGGTGATCAGGTTGACTGCCAGCCACGCCCAACGGTTACGCAGCGATTTCCACACGGAGGCGAAGATGTCTTCCTCTTCACGCAGACCCGCCATGTTGAGGACTTCGTTTTCGCTCTCTTCACGAATCAGGTC
The DNA here is from genome assembly GCF_029959385.1 of Pseudomonas sp. PS01303. Taxonomy (NCBI): domain Bacteria; kingdom Pseudomonadati; phylum Pseudomonadota; class Gammaproteobacteria; order Pseudomonadales; family Pseudomonadaceae; genus Pseudomonas; species Pseudomonas sp. PS01303. Next base: position 15,503 of record NZ_JASCPK010000136.1, on the reverse strand, counting down.
GACCATTTCGTCGATGGTCAGACGGCCGATCAGCTTGCCGTTCTTGTCGACCACCGGGGCCGAGATCAAGTCATAACGCTCGAACGCCTGAGCGGCATCGTAAGCGTCTTCGTCCGGATGGAAACTCACCGGGTCGCTGGCCATCACCTCGGCCACTTGTTTGTCCGGATCGTTGACCAGCAAACGTTTGATCGGCAGCACGCCCTTGAGCACGCCGTCGTAATCGACCACAAACAGTTTGTCGGTATGGCCCGGCAGCTCTTTGAGACGGCGCAGATAACGCAGCACCACTTCGAGGCTGACATCCTCACGGATCGTCACCATCTCGAAGTCCATCAGCGCACCGACCTGCTCCTCGTCATAAGACAGGGCCGAACGCACGCGCTCACGCTGCTGGTTATCAAGGCTCTCCATCAGGCCATGGACGACGTCTCGCGGCAGCTCGGAAGCCAGGTCAGCAAGTTCGTCGGCGTCCATGTCCTTGGCTGCAGCCAGGAGCTCGTGATCGTCCATGTCGGCGATCAGCGTTTCACGAACGGAATCGGATACTTCGAGAAGAATGTCGCCGTCGCGATCAGCCTTGACCAGTTGCCAGAGCGTCAGACGATCGTCCAGCGGCAAGGCTTCAAGAATGTAGGCAACGTCAGCGGAGTGCAGATCATCGAGTTTGCGTTGCAACTCGACCAGATTCTGCCGGTGAACCAGGTTTTCCACCCGGTCGTTGTGCGCGCCTTCCTGGCGATGAGTCAGGTCTTCGACGACTCGTTGGCGCTGCAGCAGCTCGACCACTTGGGCCAGGCGATCCTGCAGGCTTTCCTGTGTTTTCTTTACTTCGATTTCGGACATAGGCGAACTCCACTCCCAGCAGCGGGGCACGCCGGAAGAATCAATCAGTCAATTCATGATTGGTGAAACGGGTTACTGAACAACTACTGGGTAAGTCCATGGAGGTTTTCCATAAGCCCCGGCGGGGCTGACGGGCGCAATGATACACGCCTGACGGTTTAATACGTTAAAAAATCACGGCTGAAACAAGCGCTTGCGAGACAAACCTGAGCGCCATCCTGATCCATGCAAATGCGACGACTCATCTTGAAAAGAAAACACACCGGCAGCGCAAAATGTAGCGGCTACCCTTGAGCGTAGATCGTCATGGAGGACGTCGAATGCCACTCAAATCATCTTTATTCGTAATGACTTTTTTGCTCTGCCTACCGCACGCAGGGGCCACCACTACATTGCATCGCTGCGAAGCACCTGACGGCAGCATCACGTTTACCACGATGAGTTGCGCGCACGGCGAACACCTCTCCGTGCAGGAAGTGCACCCCTACTCGCCCGGATCTGTCGTGGCGGTGATGCCTGAAGCCAATCACGAAGAAACATCCGGTATGAATACCAGAGGCCGAGCACCGGGCATTGTCGGCGGCGCGGAGCACATCTGCGGCAACGTGATCGACGCGAGACAACGCCGCCAGGCGATCATCAATCGACGCGTTATCGCCGGGATGAGCGCGCAAGATGTCGAAAGCGCTTTAGGCAAGCCGGACAAGATCAATATTCGGACATCGACGACCACGTATCGTTACGACCTCAAGCGAGGCCGAACAGCACAAATCGATTTTGATCAGAGGGGATGCGTGAAGGAAAAAGCCAAGTCCCGGACAGCAAAAAGCCCGCGATAAACGCGGGCTTTTCGGTATATGGTGCACTCGACAGGATTCGAACCTGTGACCGCTCGGTTCGTAGCCGAGTACTCTATCCAGCTGAGCTACGAGTGCATTTTGTGTTTTTAGCCCAGACCACAACTGGATGAAGCCAAGTTATCTGCATTGCTGCAAGTAACTCTTAAATGGTGCACTCGACAGGATTCGAACCTGTGACCGCTCGGTTCGTAGCCGAGTACTCTATCCAGCTGAGCTACGAGTGCATTTGTGTTTTTAGACCAGATCACATCTGGTTGAAGCCAAGTCATTTACATTGCTGTAACTGACTCTTAAATGGTGCACTCGACAGGATTCGAACCTGTGACCGCTCGGTTCGTAGCCGAGTACTCTATCCAGCTGAGCTACGAGTGCATTTGTTGCGCCGCATTATAGCCCGTCTAATCTCTATTCCAACCACTTTTTCTATTAATTTCAACAACTTACAGAAAAAGCCAGATTACGACGTACTAAGCAAATAATGGCGGAGAACGGGGGATTCGAACCCCCGACACCCTTTTGAGGTGTACTCCCTTAGCAGGGGAGCGCCTTCGGCCACTCGGCCAGCTCTCCGCAACACGGGGCGTATCTTAACCAACCTTTTCCCCGTTTGCAAACATAAAAATCGATAAAAATTAATGGCTTGGTTCTTCGTCCTTCTCTTTCTTTATACGCAGGTAAATTTCCTCACGGTGCACGGCAACCTCTTTCGGCGCGTTCACACCGATGCGCACTTGGTTTCCTTTAACGCCGAGCACGGTCACGGTGATTTCGCCGTCACCGATAATCAGGCTTTCTGCGCACCGACGGGTCAGAATCAGCATACCTTTCTCCTTACGCAATTCAGTTCAGGGACAACAGTCTGCAAAAAAAAGGCACCCGACCTACAACCGGAGCGATCGTAGCCCTACATGCCTGAGTATTGACCAGCGCGAGCAAAAGAACAGTCAGGGCTCACGCCATTCAAAAAAATAAAGGGCGCGGTCAGACCGCGCCCTTCAGTTGAACGGAATTACTCGCCTTGACGGGCCGGCGCATCCAGTTCGAAAGCCGTGTGCAGAGCGCGCACGGCCAGTTCCAGGTACTTCTCTTCAATCACAACGGAAACCTTGATTTCCGAAGTCGAGATCATCTGGATGTTGATGCTTTCTTTTGCCAGCGATTCGAACATGCGGCTGGCCACGCCTGCGTGGGAACGCATGCCGACGCCGACGATCGAGACCTTGGCAATCTTGATGTCGCCAACCACTTCACGGGCACCGATCTCGCGAGCAGTGTTTTCCAGCACGTTCTGTGCAGCCTGGAAGTCGTTGCGGTGTACGGTGAAGGTGAAGTCGGTGGTGTTATCGTGCGCGACGTTCTGCACGATCATGTCGACTTCGATGTTCGCGGCACTGATCGGGCCGAGAATCTTGAACGCCACGCCCGGGGTGTCTGGCACGCCACGGATGGTCAGCTTGGCTTCATCGCGATTGAAAGCGATGCCGGAAATGATCGGCTGTTCCATGGTTTCCTCTTCATCAATAGTAATGAGGGTGCCCGGACCCTCCTTGAAGCTGTGCAGTACGCGCAGCGGAACGTTGTACTTGCCGGCGAATTCCACGGCACGGATCTGCAACACCTTGGAACCGAGGCTGGCCATTTCCAGCATCTCTTCGAAGGTGATCTTGTCCAGACGCTGAGCGACCGGCACAACGCGCGGATCGGTGGTGTAAACACCATCAACGTCGGTGTAGATCTGGCACTCGTCAGCCTTCAACGCAGCAGCCAGTGCCACGCCGGTGGTGTCGGAACCGCCACGACCGAGGGTGGTAATGTTGCCGTGCTCGTCGACGCCCTGGAAACCGGCGACAACTACCACGCGACCTGCTTTCAGATCACCACGAATCTTCTGGTCATCAATCTGCAAGATACGCGCTTTATTGTGCGCACTGTCGGTCAGGATCCGCACCTGATTACCGGTGTACGACACCGCCGGCACACCGCGCTTGATCAGCGCCATGGCCAACAGGGCAATCGTCACCTGCTCACCGGTGGAAACAATCACGTCCAGCTCACGCGGAACCGGTTGACCGTCGCCACTGATTTGCTTGGCCAGATCGATCAGACGGTTGGTTTCGCCGCTCATTGCAGACAGCACAACCACCAGGTCATCGCCGGCATCGCGGAATTTCTTAACCTTGTCGGCGACCTGCTCGATTCTCTCGACAGTACCGACCGAGGTGCCTCCAAATTTCTGTACGATCAAAGCCATTTCAAAGCCGCCTCTGCCCATGAAGGGCGCCCAATAATCACTCGAACAGCCGCCGCGCCCGCCACTAGACTGCGGGCCCGACGGACCGTCTTATAAACCCTGCTCGACGAATGGAACGGTCAGCGCCAGTGCACCATCCAGCGCGCCGGCATCAACGCCACCGCCCTGCGCCATGTCCGGACGACCACCGCCCTTCCCGCCCACTGCCGCAGCAGCTTGCTTCATCAAATCACCGGCTTTGAGTTGGCCAGTCAGGTCTTTGGTTACGCCTGCAACCAGAACGACCTTTTCCTCATGGACACTGCCGAGCAGGATCACTGCGCGGCCGAGTTTGTTCTTCAACTGATCAACCAGCGCCAGCAGCGCCTTGGCGTCCTGACCATCCAGACGTGCGGCCAAAACCTTCACGCCTTTGACGTCCAGTGCCGAGGACGACAGATCGTCCCCCGCCGCGCTCGCCGCCTTGGCTTGCAACTGCTCGAGTTGCTTCTCCAGTTGGCGGTTGCGCTCGAGCACAGCCGACAGCTTGTCGATCAGGTTGTCGCGGCTGCCCTTGACCAGGCTGGCCGCTTCCTTGAGTTGTTCTTCTGCAGCATTCAAATACGCCAGTGCCGCAGCACCGGTGACCGCTTCGATACGACGCACGCCCGAAGCCACACCGCCTTCGCTGATGATTTTCAGCAGGCCGATGTCGCCGGTACGGTTGGCGTGGATACCGCCGCACAGTTCGACGGAGAAATCGCCACCCATGCTCAGCACGCGCACGTTGTCGCCGTACTTCTCGCCGAACAGCGCCATCGCGCCTTTGTTCTTCGCGGTTTCGATGTCGGTTTCTTCGGTTTCAACGGCGGAGTTCTTGCGAATCTCGGCGTTGACGATGTCTTCCAGCGCTTTGATCTGCTCAGGCTTGATCGCTTCAAAGTGGCTGAAGTCGAAACGCAGACGCTGGCTATCCACCATCGAACCTTTCTGCTGAACGTGCTCGCCCAGAACCTGGCGCAATGCCGCGTGCAGCAAGTGGGTGGCCGAGTGGTTCAACGAAGTGGCGTGACGCACTTCGGCGTCGACGTGGGTTTCCACTGGCGCGCCGATGGTCAGGCTGCCCGAATCCAGCACACCGTGGTGCAGGAATGCGCCGCCGGTTTTGGTGGTGTCGCGCACGTCGAAACGGCTGCTGCCGGCCTGCAGATAACCGCAGTCGCCGATCTGGCCGCCGGACTCAGCGTAGAACGGCGTCTGATTCAGAACGATCACCGCCTCTTCGCCTTCATTCAAGACGTCGACCGACTGGCCATCTTTATAGATAGCAACGATTTTTGCCGAACCGCTGGTGTCTTTGTAACCGGTGAACTCGGTGGCCACGTCAACCTTGACCAAGGTGTTGTAGTCCAGACCGAACGAGCTGGCCGAACGCGCACGCACACGCTGAGCTTCCATCTCACGTTCGAAGCCGACTTCATCGACAGTCAGGCTGCGCTCGCGGGCGATGTCGGCGGTCAGGTCCATCGGGAAACCATAGGTGTCGTAGAGTTTGAACACTACGTCGCCCGGCACCACGGTGCCTTTGAGTTCCAGCAGATCCTGCTCGAGAATTTTCAGGCCGTGCTCCAGAGTCTTGGAGAACTGCTCTTCTTCAGCCTTGAGCACGCGCTCGATGTTGCTTTGCTGCTTTTTCAGTTCCGGGAAGGCTTCGCCCATCTCGGCAACCAGTGCGGCAACGATCTTATAGAAGAAGCTGCCGGTAGCGCCCAGCTTGTTACCGTGACGGCAAGCGCGACGGATGATCCGGCGCAGTACATAACCGCGACCTTCGTTGGACGGCAGCACGCCGTCGGCGATCAGGAAACCGCACGAACGGATGTGGTCGGACACGACTTTCAACGAAGACTGATCGCCGTTTTCGCAGCCGATCGCTTCAGCCGAGGCCTTCAGCAAGTTCTTGAACAGGTCGATGTCGTAGTTGGAATTGACGTGCTGCATCACCGCACTGATCCGCTCCAGGCCCATGCCGGTGTCGACCGACGGCGCTGGCAACGGATGCAAGACGCCATCGGCGGTGCGGTTGAACTGCATGAACACGTTGTTCCAGATCTCGATGTAACGGTCGCCGTCTTCTTCCGGCGAGCCCGGCGGGCCGCCCCAGATGTGGTCGCCGTGATCGTAGAAAATCTCGGTGCATGGGCCGCACGGGCCGGTATCGCCCATGGTCCAGAAGTTGTCGGAGGCGTACGGCGCGCCTTTGTTGTCGCCGATACGGATCATGCGCTCGACCGGCACACCGACTTCTTTGGTCCAGATGTCATACGCTTCGTCGTCGGAGGCGTAGACGGTGACCCAGAGTTTTTCCTTCGGCAGTTGCAGAACGCCGGTCAGGAAAGTCCACGCGTAAGTAATCGCGTCCTTCTTGAAATAGTCACCGAAGCTGAAGTTACCGAGCATTTCGAAGAACGTGTGGTGACGAGCGGTATAACCGACGTTTTCCAGGTCACTGTTCTTGCCACCGGCACGCACGCATTTCTGGCTGCTGGTCGCACGGGTGTACGCACGTTTTTCCTGGCCCAGGAAGCAGTCCTTGAACTGGTTCATCCCCGCGTTAGTGAACAGCAGGGTTGGGTCGTTGCCCGGAATCAAAGAGCTGGAGGCTACACGGGTGTGGCCTTGCTCTTCGAAGAAGCGAAGGAAGGCTTCACGGATTTCTGCGCTTTTCATTAGGTTCTTCCACGGAGGCTGCGGCCAAAGGCCTGTTCGAAACGTCAACAGACGAAGCGACGGCAAAGGGCCGCATTATATCGGCCCTGCGCGCGGGGTACAGCGTGTTTATACGATAGAAACGGTCAATTGGACGGCTAACGCTGTCACTTGCGCGAAAAGTCGACGAATGTCGCGATCACTTGCTCGATTTGCGCGCGACTGACGTCCATGTGCGTGACCATACGCAGACGCGCGGCGGCGCTCAACTTGATCCCGCGTTCGCCGGCAAACGCCTTGATCGCTTCGGCTTTGTCGCCCATTTGCACATAAACCATGTTGGTTTGCACCGGTTCAACGCTGAAACCTGCTTCACGCAGACCATCGGCCAAAAACTGCGCGTTGGCGTGGTCATCCGCCAGACGCTCGACGTTGTGATCCAGCGCATACAGCCCCGCCGCCGCCAGCAATCCGGCCTGACGCATGCCGCCGCCGACCATTTTGCGCAAACGGCGGGCCTTGCCGATCAGTTGCTCGGAACCGCACAGCACCGATCCCACTGGCGCACCGAGGCCTTTGGACAGGCACACCGATACCGAATCGAAATGCTGGGTGATTTCCCGCGCATCGACACCTAGCTTGACCGCGGCGTTGTAAAGCCGCGCGCCGTCGAGGTGCAACTGCAGGCCATTGTCCTGGGTGAATTTACGCGCCCGCGCCAGATATTCCAGCGGCAGCACTTTGCCTTGCATGGTGTTTTCCAGCGCCAGCAAGCGGGTGCGAGCGAAATGGAAGTCGTCCGGCTTGATCGCCGCCGCGACTTGATCCAGATCCAGCGAACCGTCGGCCTGCACTTCCAGCGGCTGCGGTTGAATCGAACCGAGCACCGCCGCGCCGCCGCCCTCGTACTTGTAGGTGTGCGCCTGCTGACCCACGACATATTCGTCGCCGCGCTCGCAGTGCGCCATCAATCCCAACAGATTGCTCATGGTGCCGGTCGGCACAAACAGCGCGGCGGCAAAGCCCAAGCGTTTAGCCAGTTCGGCTTCCAGACGATTGACCGTCGGGTCTTCGCCGTACACATCGTCACCGGTGTCGGCCGCGGTCATCGCGTCGAGCATGGCGGGTGTCGGTTGGGTGACGGTGTCGCTGCGAAGATCAATAACGCTCATGAACCTGGCCTCAATTCAGCAGGGGAAATCCCTTTACGAAGTGGAATTACTGCGGTCATGGCGCGGATTAATCAACCCTTGCGCAAGGATTTTTCGTTTCAAGGCTTTCAGGTTTTCGATGGCAATCATCAAAAAGGCGCAATGCACAGACACAAAATCTGTGTTAAAAACGCTGCGCCGCCCGCGAAAGGGCGGCAAAAACGTTCTCAGGGCGGGGTGCAATTCCCCACCGGCGGTAATTGCGCGCAATGCGCATAGCCCGCGAGCGCTTGGCGACGAATACGACTTCGGTTGAGATCGGCGGCAAGGTCAGCAGACCCGGTGTGATCCCGGGGCCGACGGTCATAGTCCGGATGAAGAGAGAACGGGATTAACGCCAAAGGGCCGTCCGCGCGATGTTGTGCGTGTGCGCACCCTTGAATCCCTTTCGATTCATAACGCCCTGTTTTTCACACAAACAGGAGTCAGAACATGCAACCCACCGCTATCGACAGCAAAAGCAAACACCCACACGGCGAGCGCGTTGCGTTCATCCAGGCCTGCTGGCACAAAGAAATCGTCGACCAGAGCCGAAAAGGCTTCGTCGCCGAAATGATTGCCCTGGGTTATCAGGAATCCGACATCGACATCTTCGAAGTCGGCGGCGCTTTTGAGATGCCTCTACACGCCAAGTTGCTGGCCAAAACCGGTCGTTATGCCGGCATCGTTGCCGCAGCCCTGGTGGTGGATGGTGGCATCTACCGTCACGAGTTCGTCGCCCAATCGGTGGTCAGCGGCCTGATGCAAGTGCAGTTGGAAACCGAAGTGCCGGTGTTCTCGGTGTCGCTGACGCCGCATCACTTCCATGCGGGTGACGAGCATCAGAAGTTCTTCTTTGAGCACTTTGTACACAAGGGTCAGGAAGCGGCACGGACTTGCGCGGATACGCTGCGCAAGGTTCGCGCACTGCGCCGTACTGAGCCGCATGCAGTAGCGGTCTAAGTCTCTAAAGATCGTTCCCACGCTCTGCGTGGGAATGCCTCAATGGACGCTCTGCGTCCGCTTTGAGACGCGGAGCGTCCCGGGCTGCATTCCCACGCGGAGCGTGGGAACGATCATTGGGTCAGGCGAGGTTTTCGTCGCTGGTCGGGACGATCAGGATGCCCGCGCGCAAGCCGTTCTTGACCTTGGGATTTGGGAAGATGATACGCGCGCCCTCTTCCTCAATGATCCAGCGGGTATTGGCCAGATCTTCGGCCAACACATAACCCACCTCCAACTCGGAAAAGTTTTCAATGTCCTGCGGCAGGTTCAAGCGGAACGCATCGCTGTGCTTGATGATTTCCCGCGCGACACTGAACAGCTGCAAACCATCCAGCTGCGCTTCAGCCATCTCTGGTTCAGTGCCTTCAATGATCTGCTTTAAGCGAGTTTCCAGCAGCGAGACGTTAACCCCGTCGTTCTGCCCGAACGGCCGCGCCTTGCCCAGTTCCAGCGTGAAAGCCTCGGCGCCGAGCTTGTCGTAGGTGTAAGAGCTGAACACGATCGAAGGTTTGTTCTGCAGCAGCACCGCTTCCATCCCGGCAGCGCGCAGGCGCGCCAGTTCAAGGCGTGAATGCTGACGACCTTCTTTCCACGGATACAGCGCGAACTGCTCGATCTTCGAGCCGCGAATCGCTGTGTGCAGGTCGTAGTGCAGGCGCTGGCGATCCGGCAGGCTGAAGAAACTCGCCGCCAAACGTTCCAGCTCACAGGCTCGCAGCGCTTCTGAGCCACTGCTTTGTTCGTGACGGCCATTGAACAGCCGATTGACGTCCTGCTCGACAAAGCGCTCGCCTTTGCGAATCGCCTCGGGGTTGCCGAACAGAAACAGAATGCGTGCGCGCGGCTTCAGATCGCCGCGTGCGATGTCGTGCAGCAGCCGATCAAGCAACTCGATCGGCGCTGTTTCGTTGCCATGGATCCCTGCCGACAGCAGTAGATCCAGGCCATTGTCGCGCGCTTCGGGTGGCCGGACTTCCAGCGCCCCTTCGCTCAACCAGCGCATGCGCACGCCTTCGACAGTCAGTTGAGTCTTCTCCGCCGGTTCGCGGCCGGCGAGGGTCAGTTCAAGCAGTTTGCCGAGGGCGAGCATAGAGCGGTTTCCTTAGTGGTCGTGGTTGCAATCCGGGCCGTGCACGTGGTCTTCGTCGTCGCCAGCGTCAGCCGGTTCCATTTCCAGTTGCAGACTTACCAGATTAGTCGCCAATGGGCGCAGCAGCAGGTTGGCGTATTCGGCGTCACCTTCTTCAACGTCCACGCCGATCAGCAACTGGCCACGGCCGTCCTGCTGAATCCACAGCTCTTTGCCTTGCCACATGACCGCAACGCGGGTGCAGGAGGTCTCCAGTTGCGTGCCGTCGGTGTCTTCAAGGATCAGCTGCAGGGAATCGCTCATGTTTTTACTCTCTTGGTGAGACAAGCCGCGCGCCGCGTTCAGGCGGCGCGCCGGCCATCAATTGATCTGGAATGGATAAACCGCGCCCAGTTTAAGGATTTGCGTCAGTTCATCCAGTGCCGTCCGGCATTCAAGCAACAACTGCGGATCCGCCAGATCGGTTTCGCTCAGGCGGTCGCGGTAGTGCTTCTCGACCCATGCGGTCAACGAACCGTACAACGGTGCCGTCATGATAACCCCTGGGTTGACCGCCGCCAGTTCGGTTTCGTTGAGCGCGACGCGCAGTCGCAGGCACGCCGGGCCACCACCGTTCTGCATGCTTTGCTTGAGATCGAAAACTTTCACTTCGCGGATCAGACCGCCGGAGCTGGTCAGGCTTTGCAGGTAAGCCCAGACGCGTTCGTTGGCCTGGCACTCTTGCGGCACGATCAACAGCATCGAACCGTCAGGACGCGAGAGCAATTGGCTGTTGAACAGGTACGAGCGCACCGCGTCATCCACGGTGACTGCCGAACGCGGCACACACACCGATTGGAAGTTACCACCGACTTTAGCCAGTTTGCTTTGCAGTTCGGCCAGCATCGACTCGGTGTCGAGGAACGCGTCCTCGTGATAGAACAAGACCTCGCCATTACCCACAGCAATCACGTCGTTGTGGAACACGCCCTGATCGATCACGTTCGGGTTCTGCTGGGCGTAAACCACACCTTCATCACGCAGACCGTGCAGACGCGCAACCGCTTGCGAAGCTTCGAGAGTCTGCCGCGCCGGGTACTTTTGCGGCGCCGGGAAACGATTGTCGAACGCGCTGCGACCGAACACAAAGAACTCAACGCCCGCCTCGCCGTACTCACGGCAGAAACGTGTGTGGTTGGCCGCGCCTTCATCACCGAACTGCGCCACCGCCGGCAACGCGGCGTGATGGGCGAAGTGCTGCTGATTGGCGAACATTGCGCCGAGCACACGGCTGGTGGTCGGGTGCTCGATGCTGCGGTGGTATTTGCAATTGAGGTTGGCGGCGGTGAAATGCACGCGACCGTCAGCAGTGTCGGCACTCGGGCTGACCGTGGCGGCGTTGGCCACCCACATGCTCGACGCCGAGCAACTGGCGACCAACAGCGGCATGGCTTCTTTGGCGGCGCGCTCAATGACTTGAGCGTCGGTACCGCTGAAACCCAGACGGCGCAATGCGGCTACGTCCGGACGCTCTTGCGGCGCCAGCACACCTTGCTGAAAGCCCATTTCCATCAGCGCTTTCATCTTCGCCAGACCTTGCAGCGCCGCTTCCTTCGGATTCGAGGATTGCTGGCTGTTGCTCTGGGACGCAACGTTGCCGTAGGACAGACCACCGTAGTTATGGGTCGGCCCCACTAGACCGTCAAAATTGACTTCATAGGATTTCATCAGCGAGGCTCCACGAGAATCTGTTGTTATAGGCTTCAGGTAACAATTCAGTCAGACCGCGTCGCGGCTATCGCGAGCAGGCTCACTCCTACAGGTTTAGCGCTGAACACATATGTTGTGTACGACACAAGTCCTGTAGGAGTGAGCCTGCTCGCGATGGCCGTTACGCCATTTTCACGCCTGGCGTGAGGGTCGATGGCAACACCAGGCTCGGGGTTTCCAGCGACGCTACCGGGTACGCGCAGTAATCCGCTGCGTAATAGGCGCTGGCGCGATGGTTGCCCGAAGCACCGACACCACCAAACGGCGCGCTGCTCGCAGCGCCGGTCAGCTGTTTGTTCCAGTTGACGATGCCGGCACGGCTTTCCAGCCAGAATTGCTGATAGCGCGCTTCGGAATCCGACAGCAAACCAGCAGCAAGCCCATAAGCGGTGTTGTTGGCTTCAACGATCGCTGCTTCAAAATCGACGTAGCGGATCACTTGCAGCAACGGGCCGAACAGCTCTTCGTCCGGACGCTCGGCAACCGCCGTCACATCAACGATGCCCGGCGTCAGCAACGCGGCTTGTGCTTGCGGCTGAGTCATTTCCAGCAGCGACACCGCGCCGTTGGCCAGCAGATGTTCTTGAGCGTCCATCAGCGCTTTCGCCGCGCCGAGGGAAATCACCGAGCCCATGAACGGTGCCGGTTGCTGATCGAATGCGCCGACTTCAATGGTCGCGCTGACTTCAACCAGACGCTTGAGCAGGCTGTCGCCCCACGCGCCTTGCGGCACCAGCAGACGACGGGCACAGGTGCAACGCTGACCGGCAGAGATGAACGCTGACTGAATAATCGTGTAAACCGCCGCATCCAGATCCGCGACCTGATCAACCACCAGCGGGTTGTTACCACCCATTTCCAGCGCCAGAATCTTGTCCGGACGACCGGCGAATTGCTGGTGCAGATGATTGCCCGTGCGGCTCGAACCGGTGAAGAACAAACCATCGATGCCCGGGTTCGCGGCCAGCGCGATACCAGTTTCCCGGGCGCCTTGCAGCAGGTTCAGAACACCCGCCGGCAGACCGGCTTCGATCCAGCACTTGACCGTCAGTTCGGCCACTTTCGGCGTCAGTTCGCTTGGCTTGAACAGCACGCTGTTACCCGCCAGCAGCGCCGGCACGATGTGGCCGTTCGGCAAGTGCCCAGGGAAATTGTAAGGGCCGAACACTGCAACCACGCCGTGCGGCTTGTGGCGCAGCACAGCAGTGGCGTCGCCCAAAGGGCCGCTCTTCTCGCCGGTACGCTCGCGGTAGCTCTGCACCGAAATCGCGATCTTGTTGACCATGCTGGTCACTTCGGTTGCCGATTCCCACAGCGGTTTACCGGTCTCTTCACCGATGGTGCGAGCCAGTTCGTCAGCGTGGTTTTTCAGCGACGCGGCGAAAGCCTCAAGCACCGTGATGCGCTCGTCCAGCGTGCGACGCGCCCAACCCGGGAACGCCTGACGCGCAGCTTGCACAGCCGATTCAACCTGAGCCGCCGTGGCGCCCTCCCCCGACCACAGCACTTGCTGGGTCACCGGGTTCAGCGATTGAAAGGCCTCGCCCTGACCGGCCAGCCACTCACCTGCGATGTATAGCGAATTCATTATTTCGACTCCCGTGCAGCGGACAACGCCACGGCGCGCACTTGATCGCCAGCGTTGAGTTGAAGACGTTTGGCGGTCTGCGGATCGACCACCAAAGTCCCGGCAGCGAGACGCGCCGGCGCAGCGGTGATGCGGCAGTCTTCGCGCTTGCGGTTATGGATGATGAACGGCGTGGCGTCGTCGCCCGGCGTACCCACGGCGAGCACCAGCGCTTCGCTGTCACGCACCGCGCGGATCTTGCCGGTTTCGCATTCGATGGCCGGACCAGCGTCGAAGATGTCGACGTAACCCTGATAGCTGAAACCTTCGCCCTTGAGCATCGCCAAGGCAGGCTCGGTGTCCGGGTGAACCTGGCCGATGACCTGACGTGCGCCTTCGGACAGGAAGCAGGTGTACAGCGGGAATTTTGGCATCAGTTCAGCGATGAACGCCTTGTTGCCGACACCGGTGAGGTAGTCGGCCTGGCTGAATTCCATCTTGAAGAAGTGCCGACCGAGGCTTTCCCAGAACGGCGAACGACCGGCGTCATCGGAGACACCGCGCATTTCGGCGATGATCTTGTTGCCGAACAATTCAGGGAATTCCGCGATGAACAGCATCCGCGCCTTCGACAGCATGCGACCGTTCAGACCGCTGCGGTAATCGGCGTGCAGGAACAACGAGCACAGCTCGGAATTACCGGTCAGGTCGTTGGCGAGAAACAGCGTCGGAATCTCGCGATAGATATTCAGTTCTTGCGAGGCGCTGACGGTGAGGCCGACACGGAAGTTGTACCAAGGTTCACGCATGCCGACCGCGCCGGCAATGGCGGAAATCCCCACCACGCGGCCGTCGTCGTCTTCGAGCACGAACAGGTAGTCCGCATCACCACGGCCAGCTTCGCCGCGAAAGGTCTTCTCGGCCCAGCCGACCCGATGGGCCAGACGCTCTTCGTTGGCCGGCAATGTGGTCAGGCCGGTGCCGGTGCTACGGGCCAGGTCGATCAGCGCGGATAAATCGCTGCTGCGTACGGGACGAACAATCATGCTATCTCCTCAAACGGGCCGCCTTCGCCACCCGTGAAACTCGCTAAGGCGTTAAACCGCCACCAGGCGCACGCTGGCACCTTCACCGACGCCCAAGGCTTCGGCCGCTTCCAGATCCAGAGTCACCGGTTTGCCCGGCGCGTAATCCAGTTCCAGCAGCACCGCGCGGTAATCCTGCAACTGCGCGTTGGCCACCAGATACTGGCGTCCGGCGCCTTTCACCGGCTCGCCGATCTTCACTGGCACCACGCGGCTTTGGGCGATCGAACGGATCCCCGAAACACGCGCATGCAGGGTCGGGCCACCGTCGAAAATGTCGATGTAGTGATCGGTCTCGAAGCCTTCGCGCATCAGGATGTCGAAGGTGATCTGCGCACGCGGGTGCACCTGGCCCATCGCCTCTTGAGCAGAGTCCGGCAGCAACGGCACGTAGATCGGGTAATGCGGCATCAGCTCGGCGAGGAACGTGCGGCTTTTCAGCCCGCACAGGCGTTCGGCTTCGGCGTAATTGAGGTCGAAGAAGTTACGACCAATCGCGTCCCAGAACGGCGAGTCGCCATTCTCATCGCTGTAACCAACGATCTCGGTCACCACCGAATCAGCGAAACGTTCGGGATGGCTGGCGACGAACAGCAGACGGCCACGGGAATTCAGCTCCGACCACGGCGACCCGACCAGCTCACGCTGCACGTAGAAACTGGTCAGCAAGCTGTTGCCGGTCAGGTCGTGGCACTGCGAGAGCACGTGAATCTTGTTGTGGATCTTCAACTCGCGGGAGGCGTGGACGAAGGTCTCGTTACGGAAGCTGTAGAACGGCTCCGAGTAACCGGCCGAGGCGACAATCGCCGAGCAGCCTACGAGCTTGCCGGTGGTGGAATCTTCGAGGACGAAGAAGTAACTCTCTTCACCGTTGAAGCTCACTTCGGCAGAAAACGACGCTTCGCTCGCGGCGATCTTGTCGCTCAGACGTTCCACGTCATCCGGCAAGGAAGTGACACCAATCGGGCTGTCCGCAGCCAGACGCTGTACCTCGCCCAGATCAGCCATTTGCGCGGGGCGCATCACCAGCATGGTGTCACTCCTTTTCTCTTATCAATTCACAGAAAAAATAACCGGGCCTACATGGAGATCAATGTAGGAGTGAGCCTGCTCGCGATTGCGGTCTGTCAGAAACCAATGAGTTGACTGACATAACGCAATCGCGAGCAGGC